>JALZVA010000119.1 GCA_023301335.1 Akkermansiaceae bacterium | reverse complement strand
CATATGCTTACGCACGTAAAAACACATTAGAAAAAGCCTATGACCATTTGTTAGAGGTGGTTCGATTAGGGGGTAACGACGGCTCTGTGTTGGGGCTACTTGGGAATTGCTATCAGCAAAAAGAACGTTACCAGGCAGCTCTCCTGTGTTTTCAGAAGGCACAGCTCACGCAACCAGATACGGTAGAGTGGAAGTTAGGGACAGCATTCTGTCTACAAAAATTAGATAAGACAAAAGAGGCATTAGTGCAGTATGAAGAGTTAGAAAAACTCATGCCTGATTCCGCTGATGTGAAGCTACAGCTTGTGAGTTTATTTGTATCTTTGGAAAGAAAGGAAGATGCCTTAGTGAAGCTTGAACTGCTGAGAAGGCTTGGAGAGTTGGATGCACAGAATGAACTTTGGTTAGGTACACTTTATCTAGCAGAAGGGAATGTGTTCTTGGGTGGGGAAACTCTGAAGCGAGTAATGGAAAGAGAAGAGGTTAAGGAGGTGAGGATCTTCCTTAACGCGATTTCTTACTGTGCTGATCTTGGACTCAATGAGCTTGCCAGAGAGTTGTTAGTCTTGGTTGGAGAGAAAGAGCTTAAGAGTGAGGGAAAAGTGAAGCTAACCCGACTAGAGGCACAGTTAGATATTCTGCAGGCCGATACAGAGTCCAAGGGGCTTGCTGCCTTAGAAGAGCTTATTAAGACGGATCCTACAGATGCACATTCGCATTACCTCCTAGGTCGCCACTTACTTGCGAAAGGAAAAGCTCTGGAAGCTGTGCCTATTTTAGAAAATGCACTTCTTATAGAAGGAGATTTTCAATTAAAGCTCTACGTAGAGTTAGCTAAGGCTCAGGTAGAGCTTGAGAACTTCAAGGATGCTCTGGTTTCTTTAAAAGAGTATCTATCCATTGATGAAGATGAAAATATCCGTGCCTATTATGATGCACTCCAAGAGTTGGTGAAAGCCAAGCATCGGTAGTATTTTATTTGTTAGAGATCCGAAGTGGGCTTAGATGAGGCGCTCTACAATAGGATCTACGAGGAGTGGACCTTCATTGATGAGTTGAATATTCTCCCCTGTGATCTTAATTAAACCTTCGTTCTGAAGTAGTTCTACTTGTTGGAGACCTTCCTCATTTAGCCATTTTTTATCTAATCCTTCTTGGGTGCGGAGTAGCAGTGCTATACGTTCTAATCGGTAAGCTTCTGCGTCGATAGTTTCGATCTCATGCTTGGCATGGCCTAACGATTGGATCATTTGTAGATACTTCGCTGTGTCGGGTATATTACGGTAGCGTTGACCATGAAGCGTGCCAACAGCACTTGGTCCAATACCTATATAATCCTTACCTTTCCAGTAGGACATATTATGACGAGAGGCAAAGCCGGGTTTTGAATAGTTAGAGGTTTCATAGTGAATGAAGCCAGCTGAAGTGAGTAAGTCATGGCTGAGGCGGAAGTAGTCAGCATTATTTTCCTCACTTTCTTGAAACTCTCCACGCGTGAGTTTTTCAATGAACTCAGTATCTTCTTCGTACGTTAGATTATAGGATGAAATGTGATGAGGGTTGAGACTGATGGCTGTACGTAATGTATCTTCCCACTCTGAGAAAGGTTGTCCAGGGACTGCGAACATTAAGTCGATGTTGACCTGTGGAATACCCACCGCTTGTAGGATTTCTACGGATTCAATAGCTTGAGTGCGAGTGTGTTCACGTCCAAGGATCTTGAGAACTCGATCAGAGAATGATTGGATGCCGAGAGAAACTCTGGAAATCCCAAGGTCTTTAAAGAGTTGGACTTTTGTTGCCGTAAAGGTGGCAGGATTTGCCTCGAAGCATATTTCCTGAGCCTCGCTAAGGTCGAGAACTTGGTGAAGTCCCTTGAAGAGGCGTTCGAGTAATTTGGGAGAGAGCATCGAGGGGGTGCCTCCTCCCATGTAGAGAGTACTTACCTTGTTATCCGTCTTATCCACATAATACGCGGTTTCTTTGATGAGAGCGTCAACAAATTCGGTGAGGTCAGTACTGCCCAGAGTATGCTTGTAGAATGAGCAATAGGGGCAAATGCGGTGACAAAAGGGTATGTGGTAGTAGAGATGCACGAACGAAAAGAGCTTGATGCTGATTACGGCCTTCGGCAAGCTTTAGCTGTGTCCGATCTTGAGTCTATTTTAAAAAGCGTGTCCCGCTCGTTTTATCTGAGCATGCGTTTGCTGCCAGATCGGATGTGCAGCTCAGTTAGCTTGGCATACCTCCTCGCCAGAGCTTCAGATACCTTGGCAGACACCGAAGGGCTTGACCCAAGAGTAAAGTTAGAAGCATTGCACGCATTTATGGAGAAGGACTTGATCAGGGTCGAGAAACTAGTGAGGGCGCAGTATCTTGCGGAGCTGGACCATGTGGGAGAGAGGAAGCTGCTAGAACAGTTGGCTCAGATCGTAAAAGAGGTGGAGCGATTAGATACAGTGGAGCAAGAGCAGATTAATTGGGTTACCGAAGTGATCGCTCAAGGTCAGTGTATGGACATACAGCGTTTCGAGGTGGATAAGAAAGAGATGGAATCAGAGGGAGAATTACTGGATTATTGTTATTCTGTTGCAGGTTGTGTAGGTGAGTTTTGGACACGCATGGGGTTTCATCATGATCCTAGTTTCTCTCTCTTAGATAAAGATGAATTAGAGGTGTTAGGAAGAGATTTTGGGATAGGTTTACAGCTTGTGAACATTTTACGTGATGCCCCGAAGGATCTTGAAGGAGGGAGAGTTTATATCCCTGGGATGCGAACTTTAGAGAAAGAGGGGATCGACCCATGGTTGGAAAAAGCCCATGCTGCGATGGTGCAAGGTGTGTCTTACTCAGATTCCTTACGCCATCGCTTCTCACGAATAGCTGTGTATCTGCCAGCTGTGTTGGGGGAAGACACACTCACTCTGATAGAGCGGGCGTCGCTTTCTCAATGGCGAGCTGGGGTGAAAGTGGCACGTGTAGATGTGTTCAGGGAATTGTTCTCAGGCCTACTACGTTCTCAGAAAAAAAAGATCTAAATTTATTCTCTAACGGTGAAAATTTCTAGAATCGAAGTCGTCCTTAAACATGAGATCAGTCCAATGATTAAGGAAGAATTTCTTCTCTTTAAGATTAATGAAATCTTCTTCTGTCTCTCCAATAATTGGGCGTAGAGTGGTAGGGAGCTGCAGGGTGACGAGACTAAAGATGAGAAACCATACAGTGAGTGGGAAGGTGCTCTTAGCACCGAGGTAGCGGATCGATTTGTTGATGAAGCTGAGCCCAATACTCAGGCAGATGATCCAGGTGCACAGTGCGAGAAATCCAAAGAATACCACAGAGCCGCTGGTGGTAGAAAACAACCAGAGAATAGGGATGAAGCCTAGTAGCAAGAGGGACACGATACAGATAGCACAGGTCAATATGGCAATGATAGTTTTTAATTTTACATCTGCTTTACAAAGGCAGGTGAAAATAAAGAGACTGGGGAGGCAAATGATTGCGGCAAAGGTGATTCCTCCCGCTATCTTTGCTGGTGCAGCCCAGAGTTGATGGCCTCCAGAGAACATTCCGAAGATAAGACCAAGGAGGGCAAAGGCACCGATGGTTAAGCTAAGTAAGGCTGCCCATGGAAGCTTACTGTTACGTGTGACACTGTGGGTGACATCCAGCGGCTCTTTGAGAAGGCGCTGAGCAAGAAGGGAGAGAGTGATCGGCTCCTTGATGAGTGTAGGTTCTCGTTTGATGTCTGTAGCTTCTTTTTTAACGGGGTTTGTCTGAGGATTTGCTTGCTGTGTATTGTCAGGAGGAGATGGTTTATCTTCTTCAGTTTTGTTAGGGGAATCAGACTTCGGCTTACTGTTTTCAGTGTGTTCCTTTTTCTGTGTGTCTGCTTCTTGTGTTGGAGATTTTTCTGATGCAGGAGGGTTTGGCGTATTGTCTTCTGTTGCTTTGTTTTCTTGGTTCATAGGATGGTATTGTTAGATGATAAATCGTAAGACGTGGTAAAGGGACTCGAAGAAGTTACGCTCGAACATATCCTCTCTTAAAAACTCAACCACAAGCTTAGGTGCTCCAAAGAAGGGGCGTAGTGTGTGAGTCACTTCTGCTCCGGCGAAGAGGTTGACGAGTAACCACAGGATAAAATTTTTAGTAGCTGTAGATTTAGAGCGTGAAAACTTTTTCACGTAATTGAAGAGGGCTAGCTGTGAGTAAACTCCAGCAAAGGCGATGATGAGAACATTAGAGGAGAGAAAGATGCGATAGGCTTGAGCCATTCCTTCTTCTAAAGGAGCGGGAGCACTCAGAGAGAGAAAGAAGATAAGAGGCGAGAGAGAGGCAAGAATAATACCAAGGATGGTAAACCCTGTGAGCTGAAACTGGATACTCTGTCGGATACCAATGCCTGATCCACTGAGAGCTGCGATGATACCATTGAGAATAGACGTGAAGCAGAGAGTGGTGAGAATAGCCATGGGGAATTTAATCGCCACATAGCAAGCCATCTCCAACCCGTGCCATGCACCTAGACTAGCTCCGTAGAGGGCAGTGGAGAGGAGTAGTAGAGGGACAATTTCTAACAAGGATTTACTCGTTCCCATCTTTAGCCAGCGTTCTAAGATAGAACGCTCAGAGCGGCAAATTTTTGGAATGATTTCAAATGCTTGTGAGCTAGTCATGGTGGAAGTCCACCATGCTGCCTTGAAGTTTTGATGAGGCTTGTGTGAAAAGGAAGTGAATCCTTGATGAAATAAAAACACCGAGCGGAATGGCTCGGTGTTTTTATTAAAATTAAGGTGAGTAAAACTTACTCACAAAAGCTCTAGGCTTATCAACTAGTTTCTCAGGTAGGAGCACCTGATGAGTCAGAAGAGTGCGGAGAACCTTGGCTCTTATTCGATGAAGGGTTTGAGCAAGAGACTGTAAGAGCCGTTAGAACAGCGGCCATGGATAAGATAATAATTTTTTTCATAACAAAGTTGAATATAAGTTAGTGTAAAAAAAGCAAATGTCATTTTTTTTTACATTTTTTTTATATTTATTGGATCAAGATCCTAAAAATCGTTTTTTATAGCGTTGGGGGATTGTATCAATATGCACAGTTAATAGGCAGTAGATCGCATTTCCAAAAGTAGGTTCGACCTTAAAGGAATGGAACTCTGCACCTAAGGTAGAGTAGTAGCGCATGAGAGGAGGGATAGGCCTCTGATGGTCTTCAATCTCTTCAATGACTGTATTGAGTCGGTTTAGACCGTGTGGTGCGTAAGCATCTGTAATGAGTTTATGGTAGGTGGTCTGAGCCTCAAAAGGATTGCTATTTTTGATGTATTTACGAACTTCTGATGGAGCGGAGTAGTAACGGTCGAGTGTGTCAACGAGGATAGCTTGGCTCAGTGGGCTGAAGTCAGCTGAAATAGTAACGGAGCCATAGAGTGTTTTACAGCCCGAGCTTTTTGCGACATTTCCAAGAGATTTCCATAAGATATCGAGGACTTGAGGAGATTTTTGAAACTCTGGGGGAATAAAGGAACGGCTGAGCTCCATAGCTGGATTGACATGCTCATAGAAATGATTGTCGATGGAAAAGACACTGTTGAGGTAGAGGGCGCCTTCACCTTGTTCATCACGAATAGATTCACTAAAACCGACACGATAGGCGCCTGCTATTTTTCCAGATGCTTTCTCGGTGACGATGATGTGGTGGTAGTAGTCATCTTCTGGGGAAAGGTCGATCGCATTCCCTGAGCCAGCTCCGATGGCTTTAAAAGTTTTAGCTCTGAGGCTGCCAATTTCCTGCATCACCGCTGGCTGGTCTTTACCTTGGAGGAGGAATGAGCTGAAATGGGGCTGGTCAATAAGTGGCTCTAGGGTGTCACTTAACAATCGCTGAAAGTTTTCGGAAGATTCGCTGAGGTAGGGGCTGAGGTCATTACCGAGTTGAGGAGAGGGTTTAGCAGGAGTCTTATCTGCTCCGATGTAGCTGAGAGCTCGGATAACTTCCTCTTTGTTTTCAAATTTAGAAACTTTTGTAGCGAGTTCTGGAGACATGGTGAAGGAGTGGTTAACAGAGAAGGTAGTGCCTTTTTTTCCAATCACTTCTTTGGCTAAGGCAATGCTACGTTTTCTGAGTTTAATAGGAGGAATGGCGAGAAATTTATCAGAATTATGACCGCTTATATGGCAAAATACGATTTTAGCCTGATGCTTAGCAGCGAGTGTAATTGGGTGAGAGGTCCAGGGAAGGTCACAGACGAAGCCGTGCTCGGGGTGGATACCAGAGACGCGAGCTGCGGGGAACATGATGAGCACCTCTCCTCGTTTGAGGGTCTTGTGCATGTCTTTGATGGCTTTTAGGTTTCCTCCTTTGTTTTTTTCAGCAGCGTGAGGGAACACAGGGATTGCGTTGGCACTCATCTCAGTGATGTTACGAAGTAATTGATTGGCGAGCATTTGCCAAGGAGAGGGGCTCTCTTGGTCAACTAAGTACATCACAGCCATGGAGTCAATAGCGCCGTAGGGATGATTACCTACCACGATGAGTGGGCCTTCGGTGGCAAGAGCCTTACGCAGCTCTGGGTCATATTCAGGAGTGCCTTCTAGAGTAATGAGTGTCTCCCTACAAAAATCTCCAGAAGTATTAGGATTCTTCGCGCTGATCCTTGTGTAGTGCTCATTGATCGCATGAAAGCCTAAGACTCTATCCGCGATGGGGCGGATGAGAGGGTAGAGGAGTTTACCGAGCTTTGACGCGACAAATTCCTCCGTATGGAGTAATTTTTTCATGATGCGGAAGTGAGCTGTGTGTCGATGGAGTGCAGGGTTGTCTCGCCAGTGGCTCGATCAAAGTAAGAGAAATCAGTTTTAAGTGAGTGGACAGTGATTTCTGAAATACTAACAGTTTGAGTCTTTTCCCGAGCCATGAACACTGAATGCATTTCTTTTCCATCCTGAGTGTGTGCCATAAACGTACGAGTCGGTATGGACTTTTCAATGACTTGTTCAACGTAGGAGCGTGTGCGGAAGTCTTGAACTTCAAGAGAATTCCAAGAAGAAGAGGTGAAGAAGGGGAGGTCGAGAGTTGGCGTGCTGAGGTGTTGTTCATCCCATTGAGAGAAGTAAACGGACTGCTGCGAAGGCTCCCAAATGAGTAGTGAAAATGCAGGGTAAAGAGCATTTTCGAGCAGTTCTTTGAGCACAGCTTTCGCTTCCTGAATAGAACGGCAAGAGGAAAGGCTACGGACAATATATCCGCGACTTTGGTAGTTGGCTCCTTGGGTGGGGAGGACGACGTAGTTATTGAGGAGAGCGATGGTGAGTCCGTATTGATTAGTGCTAATCCAGGTGCCGCCTCGCACCGGATCAATGGGCATCAGGCTTTGGACTCCTTCAATAGGCTGTATCTCAGGGAGGGTAGCGATTGCACGTGAACGCTGTTCATCCCGATTAAAGAGAATAGTGAGCTGCGGGGTATCAGGATTGGACTGATCTCTCCAGTTCCAGCAGACTGAGCACATGATTAGCTAGCCGAAAGTGGCTTCTCGCCTTGATCCTTGAGATGCTTTGCTGTAGAAGGAGCTACGCCAAAGCTGGAGCCAGCTGGGCATTCAAGAAGTGCACACATCACGCCAATAATCGCATAGTGATGTTGAGCGTGGGCAATTGAATAAGCAACTTCACGACCAAAGGAGGTCTGAATTTTCATGGACTCATCAATTTGATGGGAAAGCTTACCGTTGATCTCAAGCGAATTTTTGTAGATGGCTGGATCGAGTTGAGTCCAGCGGTTCTTAAGATTATTAGTCGCCTCAATAGCTGCGGTTCTGCTTTTCTCAATATCGAGGTTACGCTTACGGAGATCGTAGTTTACAAAGCCTTCTGAGTGGCTCTCGTAAAGCGTGGAAAAATGTTCTAGCACGTGCCTGTAATGGCCGCCAATAGTCGCTCCATATACGAGTTTAAGCTGCGTATTATAGTCAGAGTCGGAAATTTTTTCCAACATGGAGAGACCTTGGTCTAGGATTTCAATCGTTGCTTGTGTAATCATAGAAGATTGTTCTTGAAGGTTTTTTTAACGTGCTGAGAGGAGAAATCAATAAGGAATAGAGAAATTCTTAAGGAATGTTAATAACTTTGCTCGGGATTCCTTTTTTAGATGCAACTAACAGTAATTTTTATTAAGAGAATGGGGATGGGGGAATATTCCGTAGAAATGTTTAAATAGTCTATTTTACTGGGACGAAATACTCTTTGATCTCTTTGAGGATTTCCTCTTTGAGTTCGAGCGGGTCGATCGTACCTGACTTGCGATAGACGATTTTTCCTTCGGTATTCACTAAGATTGTGTAGGGCATAGCCCCGTTCCACTCAGGATCGAGAGCAGCGACGAGCGTATCAATGCTAGGTTCTGTAACCAGATAGTTATTGGTGTTGCGACCTTCTTTTTTAAGGGTTTTAGAGAGTTTATCTCCTACGACTATCGCATGTTTCCCTAGGAAGTCTTCTGCTACTTTTAAATTTTCAGGAGTATCTAAGGAAAGGCTAATGAAGTCGAAATTTCTTCTGCTGTATCTTCTCACGATTTTCGTGAATTCAGGCATTTCTTCGACGCAAGGTTGGCAAGTAGTTGACCAGACATTGAAGAGGCGGACTTTGTTCGTACCGTTTGCGACAAGTTTTGCGACGCCTTCGGAGTCGATCGTTTCGAGAACAGCTTTTTTAGTAGACCATTTCGCATCATCGGCTTGGACGGCTCCATTTTTTTCTCTCCATTTAGTCGAGCAGCCAAAGGGCTTAGTGCTGGCTACCTTTACAGCTTCTCCTGCGAGGAGTGCACGGATGGCATTTTCTGCATCTGGGCTTTTAACGGTATCCGCATCTCTGTAGCGTGAGTCATCAAAACGGCCAACGTAACGAAGCTTACGTTCTTTATCGAAGATGAAAACGTGAGGTGTGTTAGTAACTCCGTAGGCACGGGCAGTAAGCTGCTTTTCGCCATCATAGAGGAATGGAAACGTCCAGTTTAGGTCTCTAGCATAGCGTTTTGAGTCTTCGAAAGATTCAGTGTACTTTGAGTAGCTGAACTCGTCTGGACGGCAGCCATCATTGTGATTTGGGTTGATTGCGATGACTCCAAAGCTGGAGTCTTTGAGGCTCGTCACGAGTTTTTGTAACCGAAGTTCTTGGGCGTGAGAAACCGGGCAGTGAGTGCCTGTGAAATAGATCATGAGAACGTCAGGTTCACTGAAATCCGCTAAACGCATAGTTTTTCCCTCGGTAGAAGGAAGAGTGAAATCAGGAGCCGAATCGCCTAGAGATAGCTTCTGAACACCCTTAGGTTTAAGAGGGGCTGCAAAGAGAATACTTAAGGAGCTGAGTAAAATGAGTGTGTATGAGGAGATGATCTTCATGGCGTATTGATAAACATAGGGTAGCAATCCTGCAAGTGAAAAAAATGCACGACGCAGGCATAAAAAAGGCCGCACCCCAGAGGATACGGCCTTTTGAAAAATAAGGTAATCTGCTGATTAACGCTTTGAGAACTGGAAGTTCGCACGCGCACCTGGCTGACCATACTTCTTACGCTCTTTCATACGTGGGTCACGTCTGAGCATAAGGGCTGCTTTAAGAGCTGGGCGAAGTTCTACATCGTGCTGAAGAAGAGCACGTGAGATAGCGAGTCTGATCGCACCAATTTGACCAGTGATACCGCCACCTTTTACGGTAACGTTGAGGTCGAACTTGTTGACAAGGCTAGTGAGCTGGAATGGCTCAAGAACTCCGTTCTGCTGAGAAACAGTAGGGAAGTAATCTTCGAAAACAGACTTGTTTACTTTGATTTTACCAGTTCCTGGTGTCATCCATACGTGGGAAACAGCTGTCTTACGACGGCCTGTTGCGCTAAAAGTTTTTGCTTCTGACATAGTGAATTGTTTTAAAGGTTATACGATTTCGTATTTTTCTGGCTGTTGTGCTTCATGCTTGTGGTCAGTGCCAGCGTAAACATTAAGCTTCTTGTAGATTGCATTACCAAGCTTGGTGTGTGGGATCATTCCTTTGATCGCACGCTCAAGAAGGAGCTCAGGGTGCTTTTCACGCACTCTCTTTGGGTTTTCAATCTTCTGGTTACCAACGTAGCCAGTGTAATGCGTGTAAATCTTAGCGATTTCCTTGTTTCCTGTCAGGCGAATCTTCTCTGCATTGATGATGATGACATGGTCACCTGTATCAACGTGTGGAGTGAAGATGGCTTTATTTTTACCGCGAAGGAGGTTTGCTGCTTGAACTGCTACTTTACCAAGGATTTGGTTTTCAGCGTCAATCACATACCACTTACGCTCAACGTCTGGAGCTTTTGCGGAGAATGTTTTAATCATATTGTTTAATTCCATTTCGGTTTGTTTTGTCCTCTAGTAGGACGCCACGAGAATTTAATTGATAAACCTCGCGGGGGCGGGAACGTAGGAAGCTTATCTTCGTCCGTCAATCGAAATGTATGCATAAACTAGCTTTTTATGAAAAAATGCAGCGTGGAGTAAAAATACGAAATATCAAATGCTGTAAAAGCAACATTTAAATTGACGTTTAATTTCTTTGTGCTAAAAAAACAGCACTATGAAAAAACGAATGTTCACACTAGCTCTGCTCTCGCTACCTCTGACTATCCTCTCATGTTCGAATTCTTATGACGTCTTATCAGCCCCATCTATACCGAGTGCTTCCTATTCGAAAGCTTCAAGTTTGGGAGGCAGCCTTTCAGAAGCATCGGTTTCCTCTGCTCAGAGAACGGTGGTGAAATCAGGAAGAATGGATGTCCGAGTGGCGAACGTGAAGGAAGCTAGTGATCAGCTAGAAGATGTCGTAGCCGAGCAACAGGGTTACATGACATCAATGAGCCGTGTGGAGACAGAGAGTCATAGCGCTAACTATGAAATCCGCGTGCCAGCCACTAATTTATCCTCCACGATGGATGCGATCGCCACGCTTGGAGATTTAGACAGGAGAAGAGTGTGGGTCTCTGATGAGAGTCAGAGTGTGGTGAGGTTTCAAGCCAGGCTTGCCGACCTGAAAAACCGTAGGGAGAGATTTAAGAGAATGCTCAGCTCCGCTAGTAAAACTGAGGATAAAATCAAAGTAGAAGAAATCCTATCAGGTCTTGAGCGTGAAATATTTGAGATGGAGCTAGGACTGAAACAAGTGATGAAGCATTCCAAATATTCTAAACTCTCCGTAGAACTAGACCGCAAAAGAATCCGTGGCCCGATTGGCCTAGCCTTAGATAGCTGGAGCTGGACACATAGGAAGCTATTCACGATCCGTCATTAAGCACGAAGGAGCCTATAGTGTTAGGTGCAGGCTTAGCTAATCGAAAGTTATCAAT
>JALZVA010000118.1 GCA_023301335.1 Akkermansiaceae bacterium | reverse complement strand
ACACAGGTCGATCCAGAGGCACCTGTGACACCGGAATCAATGAATGAAGTGAAGGGTGTTTTAGAAAAGCGTTTGGCTTCCAAGTTCCCTGAAATTTCGATCACTATCCAACCTGAAGCAAAGCGCATCGAAGTGCAGATCCCCGATGTCAGCAAAGTGGAGGCAGAGGACATTCGCGCAAAACTGCAGGAAGTTGCAGTTCTAGAAATTTACAAGACTCACCGCGACAAAACATTTGCCATTAATGCGAAGCCACCAGAATTTTTCGATGCAGAGACAGGGGAGTTTGATATCGAAAAATATCGTGAAACCCTCTTCGGTGAGAAAATTTTCCCTAGAGTAAGAGAATTTGATGATGGCAAAATCATTAAGGATTATGTGGTGACGACAAAACCTCAGCCATTCCTAACTGGTGAAGACATTAAATATGCATACCCAAACACACAGACAGGGAAGGCGATCAATGTTGAGCTAACGTCTGATGGTGGTAAAAAGAATGAGCTATTCACTTCCACTCAGATGATTAAAGAGGTGGATCAAATCGCCATTATCTTTGATGGAATTTGTATTTCAAACCCTACTCAGCAGGCTGACAGCCTTGGTAGCAACTTCCAGATCAGTGGAATGAAAGACATCATAGAGTGTAAACAACTCTGTGCAAATCTCACCAATCCACTGAAAAACAAGCCAGAAATCATCTTGGAGAGCAGTGTTTCTGCAACCCTCGGTGAAGTGACTATCAGACAGGGGTTAAAGGCAGGTTTACTTGGACTTGGTCTAACACTCATTTTCATCCTCATTTATTACCGTGTTGCTGGCTTTATCGCCTTGATTGGCCTTGCGATCAATATTTTGATTGTATTCGGTAGCATGGCGCTGATGAGCGCAACCTTTACTTTACCTGGTATCGCTGGGGTTATCCTAACGATCGGTGTAGCTGTGGATGCGAATGTGCTCATCTATGAGCGCCTTCGTGAAGAGCGAGCACTAGGAAAGTCTTTCGTTGAAGCCCTCCGTGTGGCTTACGAAAAAGCCTTCTCTGCGATTATTGATGCGAATATTACAACGCTGATCACTGCGATTATCTTGTTCATGATGGCGACAGGTTCTGTCAAAGGCTTCGCTGTGACTCTTACCATCGGTATCATGGGTACCTTACTTGCAGCCCTCGTCTTTACCCGCACCTTATTCTGGTTAGGCGGAGATACAGGAATAGTAAAAGACACCAAGTTCTTAAATCTCATCCCTAAACGAAGTATTGATTTCATGTCAAAAGGGAAGCTGACTTTGATCATCTCAAGTATCCTCATCCTCGTGGCATTTGGCATTATTGGAATGAAAGGGAAAAGCTCACTCGGTGTAGACTTTACAGGTGGATCTAGTGTAACCTATGTGGTTCCTAATGAGTTCATTGATGGTAAGGAAAATCTTACCCAAGCCGCGATTCAGGAAGAGTTAAATAAGCTCAATCTAACTCAAGACGCGCAATCACAAATCGCTGCACCTACAGGGGAAGCGCATAAAGTGGTAACGATTAAGCTATCTTCAGATAAGGATGAGCAGGCGCAAGTTGATGCGACGTTTAGATCACTTGACCCAGCTCTTCAGGAGATGAGCACTAAGGATGGCTCGGAAGACTTCACTATCCAAGGAAATGCTGTGGGAATCAGTGCTTCGATGGGAGCTGAGTTCTTAAACAATTCCTTACTAGCCTTGGGAATTGGATTGGTTTGTATCCTTATTTACATCACTTTGCGATTCGAGTTCTCGTTTGCTGTAGGTGCATTCTTTGCGCTCTCGCACGACATCATTTTGGTAATGGGAATCTTAATGCTCAAAGGTGATGAGCTCACAATGATACACGTAGGAGCATTCCTCACGATCGCAGGTTACTCGATTAATGACACGATCGTTGTGTTCGACCGTATCCGTGAGAATCTGAAGTATTCAGATAGCTCTGTGAAAGACGTGATGAATGCCGCGATTAGCGCCACACTTTCAAGAACCATTCTTACATCGGTGACAACATTTGTTGCAGTTCTCGTGCTCTTCGTATTCGGAGGATCAGCTCTATCAGCCTTCTCCTTCACCATCATGGCAGGTGTTATCGTAGGAACTTACTCTTCGATCTTCGTGGCCTCACCAATCGTGTGGCTCTTCTCGAAAGCTCGTGGCAACGACCTCAGAGAGGAAGTGGTCACAGCTCAGAAAAAAGGTGAAGAGCTCGAATATGAAACTGAACAGGACGATGAGTTAGAGCCTGCGTAAATTTTTCTGAAAGGTGCGCACTCTTAAATTTAAAAGGTCGGATGCTTCATCGCTCCGACTTTTTTGTGTCCGTTTACCGATTGAGAGATTAGCGAATGCTATAGCATTAATCGAGAGCTATATCCTCACGCTTCACCCAAGCGAATTGCTTAAGCATGGGGTTGATAACGTATTTACTCCACTTTCTGATTATCCTAGCTCTCGCGTATGCGGGAATGTAGTTCAGAACCGGAATGAATACGGTATCACCTAATGCGTCAACAATGACGAGTTCGTAAGATCCGTCTTTCCTCTTTCGGCAAAGTGTATTTCCTCTAATCAAACTATCGTGGTAAAATATTCTGTGCTGTAGGAGAAACTCACCAAGAGCTTTGATGTCTTTTAAAATCTCTGTGTCACCCTCGGCCCCAAAAGCTTCAAGAACAGTTTCAAGGTCTTGGGACGGGCTCCCGTCATGGTTCACTACCTTTTCATAGAGATAGCCTTGCCCATAGTTGGTATCCACATAACCAACAAAGTTAGAAATGTTCCTGAAAGGGCATTTCTTACGCTGTAGCTTCTGGTAATACCGAATCTCTCTTTCTTGCCGCTTTAGTGCTACGCGTGGGTTTTTGTCATGATCCACTTTAACACAGAGCGTGTCATCTAGTGGATGGTTATAGGTAGCCCTAAATGCACCCTTAGCAATGAATAGGCTTTCATTAAGTTTAAGCATAAAGTGATATCCTTAGGAGTTTAGCTAGGGTTTGAAATGTGATTAGTAAAGTTTAAGCGTAGGGGAGGCTAGGGTCGACCTCTCTGCGCCATGCTTCCGTTCCACCTATGACATTGGTGACATCATTGAAGCCTGCCTCCATGAGGATGTGACAGGCTTTGGCGGAGCGCACGCCTCCTTTACAGTAAATTACGAGAGCTTGATCCTTGGGGATTTGGTCTAAGGAATCGCTCAGAACGGGGAGGGGAATGAGCTCGCCTCCGAGGTTGGCAGCTTGATGCTCCTCGGGCATGCGGACATCGAGCAAGTATTCAATGGCATTGGTTTCAATGCGTTCTTTTAGCTCGGTTACAGTGATTTCTTTCATTTCTGTTGTAGTCGTATGTTTGAACTCTGTATGTTGGAGAGTTTTGATAGTAGGGCTTGCTCCGCAAAGAGCACACTCGGGGTCAGGTCTTAATTTAAATTTTCGCGTCGTCGCTGTGAGTGCATCATAGTAGAGCATTTTTCCTATTAGCGGATCACCGATTTGCAGGATGAGTTTTATAGCCTCCATCGCTTGCATCGAACCAACAACGCCGGGTAACACGCCCAGCACACCTGCTTCACTTCAGGTAGGTGCACTCGCTGGATCGGGAGGGTCGGGTAGCATGCAGCGATAGCAGGGGCCGCCGAGATGAGGCGCAAAGACACTTACCTGTCCTTCAAATTTAAATATCGAAGCGTAAACATTTGGGATGTTAAGAAAAAAGGCAACATCGTTACTTAGATAACGGGTTGGGAAATTATCGGATCCATCAAGAATGAGATCGTAGCCTTTGGCAATAGTTAGAGCGTTATCGACTGAGAACATCGTTTCATGGCACTCAACCTCAACGAAGG
>JALZVA010000117.1 GCA_023301335.1 Akkermansiaceae bacterium | reverse complement strand
CTCTCAAATCAACAGGTGTTAGATAACCTTCAGTTGTTGAAGAGCTTAATTCGACATTGGTTTTATAAACTAGCACTGCTTCAGCCTTTGAGCCATCTCCTGTGGCGCCATCACAAAACCTAAATGCTTTATCATACAATGATCCATCTAAGGCCCCTCTCCTAATTTTGGACATCTCCTCTACAAAAGCATCTACAGCCCCCTGCCCTTCTGCCTTTGAAAGTGTTTTATCCACACTACGAGCTGAGACTGCGACCAGTCCAAGTACTGCACTTAAGAGTAATGAGACTAATCCGATCGCTACTACGATCTCAACGAGAGTGAACCCTTTGTGTAAGTTTAATTTTTTTTGTTTCATTTGCGTAAATTTTACCAGTTTCCGACATCATCTTTTTGTTCGTCATTAGCGCCAATTGCACTATTTGCCGTCATTCTATCCTGCCCTGCACTCCAGAGATCAAAGGCCACAGGTGAATCATTTCTGTCTCCGACAAATCCATTATTAGACCTCAACACCAAGCGTAAGGGAGTACCAAAGGCATCTTTAATCTGAAAGTCTTCCGTAATCCAAACACTTGTTAGCATCCAGTCGGCAGCTGTCATTACGTTCTCAGGCTTTGGAGGTAGTAACTTTTCAGAAAGAGGCTGTACAGCTTCGTCATCATCAGGGTCAATGACCCCGTCTAAATTCACATCACCTGTGAGTATTTTATACAGCTCAATCGTGCTGTCTGGACCACCATTAGCATCATTTATAAGATCATTATACTCATCATCCGGAAATTCTCTCAGTAAGCTCTCTAGCTCTAGACTGATCGTATTTATCCGAACTTGGGTTGCCTTGTCCTCTGTTTTTTGCTGTAAAATGCTGAATGCACTGAGCGAAACCCCCACGATCAGCCCAATAATAGCTATCACCACCAAAATTTCCACAAGAGTGTAACCTGAATATCTAGATCGACCTGAAAGTTTCATAACTCTACATATCTACCTAATCGGCATTTATCTGCCAAGCTAAAAAGTAGAAAAAATGTAATTACTCTGTGGTTACAATATGTTTCAGATCTGGATCTGCGCTCGCAGTCTCCTTAAGTGAGACGTCTAGCTGAATGGCTTTAGTCAGGTAATGCTGAGCTTGCTGTAGGTTTTCTAGCACGGCTAAATAACACGCCATATTATAGTGAAACAATGGATCATCAAGTAGCTCTTTAGGCCCAGAGAGTAGGGTTTGCTTTGCTTGATTGGTGTCTCCTATCTCGTGTAAACAGAAGGCAGTATGAATAAAATAATGACCTTGCCTAGGTTTTGATTTACACAAGCGTAGACCTGTGTCGGCAGCCTTATTCCAGTCCTCATCCATCATCTGGGCTGCCAGATGCAGATCCAGTGAGTCTGATCTTTCACGCTCCGTCACGGGTAGGTTCTGCAGCTCCTTTAACGCGTCCTTGGGCATCTTCAGCATCAGATAGCCACGTGCTGCATCTTTGATTTTATCAGAAAGCATTGAGAGTAGTCTATCTTAGGGAGTAGCTTCTGACTATATCAAATCTAAAAGTAATTAGCGTGGGGTGTATCCTTTCCATTGAGACTCTCCTTCCTCACCTAGCAGAACTTGGTCCCAAAGGATTTTTTCTCCATCAAAAATAAAACGCCCATTAAACTTCTGCCCTGCTAGCATCTGAGGTAGCCAGTAAGAATCATCTGCCCACATTTTTTCATAGGGCACTTCTGAGATTTTTTTCCAAAGTGGATTTGCCTCAACAGTGGAGGTTGGCTCGCCCTGATAGGATGTTGCCATGAAAACGTGACAGTGAATATCTGGGATATCCGACATAGAAAACCAGAGCTCTCCCATTTTTACAGGATCTTCCACATCGATATGCAGTTCTTCTTGGCACTCTCTGATCACTCCTTCCTCGGCTGTCTCACCTGGGTCTATTTTTCCTCCTGGGCCATTGATTTTTCCTTGGCCAATCCCTGTTAATTTTTCAATCAGGAGAACTTCATCCCCCTTCACGACGAACATGAGAGTGGCATCGATATCCTGTTGCCATTCTTGCCAATTGATCGCTTTGTCTTTGACTACTACTTTCATTCTTTACTGATAATAAGGTTGGAGCATGAAATAACAGACTGGTCCTGTTACGGCAACGTAAAGCCACATTGGGTATGCCCAACGCACCATTTTCTTATGCTTTTCAAACTGATAGGTGATGCCATACATCCACGCAAAGCAAATCAGAGGGAGGCTCACGGCGGCGCAGACGATGTGCGTGAGTAGAATGCTTAGGTATAGATACCGTGCATTCCCCGCTGTGGCGATCTCTTCCTCAGAAAGAGCCGTATCCGCATCAAGATTCCCAAACCTAGTCTCCTCTGTAGTGAAATGATAGGCTACATAGCAGAGTAGGAAAACCACTGAAAGCAGCATCGCTGTATTGATTGCCCGTTTGTGCAAGTCTATGCGCTTATACTTCACCATCACCAAAGCCAGTATGAGCATTACTGTCACTAGAGAGTTAAGTAGAGCATGGACTGGAGGCAAGAAGTCTAGGTGCACTCCATCAGGGAGTGGGATTTTATACGGAGAGCGCATCATCACCACGAGGAGGAAGACGACACTACACAGCATCCAGATCACCTTCTTGAGCTTTTTTGCCAGCTCAATCTTTGGCTCTCGCTGAAGGTAATCCTGGAATTGGCTCATGCTTTTTTCACACTTGGATTTATTTTCCCATGAATTAAGAAAGCGCTTATGAATGACACGAACAGTCCAGCGGCGATAGAGAGATAGATGTGCGTCTTAGGCCTCTCTCCTACTTCTAGCTCCTCCCCTGTCAGTGTCTTCCTCACAGAGCTGATTAGCTGCGCATGGACCAGATCTCCATAGGCCTCAGTTTGCTCCTCCGTCATTCCCTCACGTGGGGCCTTTGCAGAGAAAACGTCTTCCTTATTTCTCATCACCAAATCCTCTCCTATTACGGCAATCCCTAGATCATGCTTCACGGGTAAGACGGATGCGTCTAGCCCTGTGTTTTTTTCAAAGGCTGCAAAACCGAGGTTTCTCTGAGCCCATGTGTTGAATACCTCCACATCGGCGGTATTGGCAAACCACCATCTCGTTGACCCTTTTGCCTTTATCTTTGAGTATGCCGCCATGCTCTCTTGATCCACGTCATCTGCATTAACATTCACCATCACTATCTGCAGATGCTCTTGGTCAAATTTATCTAATAATCCTTTAAAAACTTTAAAGTTTACACTCTCGCACTGTGGTCATCCACTAAAGAACTGAGCAAATACGGTGACCTTTTCCTTTAGAGCTTCTTTCAGATTAACCACTTTTCCATCTTGGAGTGTGACCATGAGATCTTCTTTAATCCCGTAGTTTTTAAATTTCTCCCGCTCCTTCTGTGCGCGTTCTTCAAACTCCGCTTGCGTGAACCCTTGGTATCTAACCTGTGCTTGTTCACGGGAGAGTTGCCCTAAGAGTTTCATCCCAAAGATCACAACGAACGAGAACGTCGCCACAATCAGGTAAAACCAGATAATTTTTGTTTTTCTTTTCATCTTTTTCTAAACCGTTTGGCTACGCTTCACTTTTGATCCTAAGATTACGAGGAACAGAATAAATCCAGCAGCTATAAAGAGAGGCACGCGGTAGATATTTGCAGTCTTCGCCTCATTGATTTTCTCTTTGTTAAATTCCTCATTCGCTAAGGTCCAGCGGATATTTTTTTCCATTACTGCCTTCACATGATCGAGAATAAAGTCTCCTTGAAACTTCGGATCATCACGAAATTTTGGGTTATCTTTCAGCTCTTCCTTGGCTTCTTTTTGATCCGCTAGAGCTTTGGCAAAATCATACTCATCCTCTTTTCCTTTCAGCTTTAGATTTGGCCCCATCACCCGTATCCGCTGTGGAATGATCCACTTCCCCGCACTATTCTTATGTTTAGAAAGGTGGATGAACTTCATCTGCTTATTAATGTAGGCCAGAAACGGCGCTCCATTGGACATTGCCACATCCCATCTCTCTCCCATCATCCCTGCCTCAGTCAGCACCGGAACGACCTTTGCCGCAGGATAGTCCTCTTCCGCATCCATTGAGAGTAGTAAGAACCTCACTCGATCTTCATCTTTAAATCGTTCTTCTAGGTCTTTTAACGCAGCGATGATCATCTCACTATCTTCTAACTGCTGGATAGAAATACATGCCACTAAGGTTACTTGCCCAGTGCAGTCGTAAAAGGAAGATGGCTTGTCCTCTTTATTTTTAAATGAGTAGTTTTTCACCAGTTCACCGATCTCCGGTGCACGCCCTTCTTGCAGTTCCTTATTCTGCTTCATCCGGGTATTGATATAGCTGCCAATGATAATCCCGCCTGTAACGAGAGCCAGGGCTAGGATACTGATCAAGGTCGTCAACTCCCGCTTAAAATTACGCTCTGCAGGTTCTAACTTTGAGACATCCATAAAAAAAATTCTACTGGCTCAGAGGTGACTGAGCATCCAATCGCTGCACTATATTTCAGATCCAGTCAATCGCAAGCAGTATCAAAATAATCGGCAAGTAGAGTAATGTGTAGAGAAACAGCTTCCGAGCACTCTCTCGTGTCCCTTGTTTTCCAAACTGGATGCTTAATCGGCACATTTGAAGGCTTGCTAACCCTCCACCGATGGCTACGACATAGCCCATTCCCGGCCACCAAGTATCAGCAACTGTATCTCCGGGTAACACTCTACTCAGCACTCCAGCACCGACTGCGAGAACGACCAAGCAAGAGCTGAAGAGCAAGGCTAGGCGTGCGGTTTTTTTACCACTCGTATCCCCATCACTCCACATCACATAACCAGCCTCTTCGTATTCCTCACGGCACATCCAGTTGATTGCGACAAAGTGTGGCAGCTGCCAGAAAAAGAGCACCGCAAAGAGAAACCACGAAGGCAGTGCATACCAATGTGCATCTCCCGAAACTGCAGCCCATCCGATCATCGGAGGCAGTGCTCCAGGAATAGCCCCTACCAATGTATTAGCAGAGGTTTTCCGCTTCATTGGGGTATAGATAAACACATATGTAATCAAGGTCGCTGCGGCCAGCATGGACACTGAAGCGTTCACCTTAGCGGCAAGGTGCACAATCCCAAAACCTGCCAACACCCAGCCTAGCACAAAGGCTCCCGAGACGGGGATACGTGCAGACGGGAGCGGTCTATCCCGAGTCCGCTTCATCTTACTGTCATGCTCGACCTCCATGACTTGATTAAAAGTGGCTGAACCAAAAGCTGCAGCGGCTGTCCCAAGCAACATATGCAGTAATGTCCAGGCATCATCTACCCAGACATTATGATAAAAACGCGAAGCTAAAAAATACCCGAAAACTGCAGTGATCAGCACAAAGATGTTAAGCCTCAGCTTCGTGAGCACCATCAGGTCATCCTTCAGTGTCACTTTTTTGTCCTGGTTTTTCTCCGCCATCTGCAGGCGATATGACAGAGTTTATGTGTTTTTCCAAGAGAGATATGTTTCT
Organism: Akkermansiaceae bacterium; assembly: GCA_023301335.1. Lineage (GTDB taxonomy): Bacteria > Verrucomicrobiota > Verrucomicrobiia > Verrucomicrobiales > Akkermansiaceae > Rubritalea. The sequence goes on along the minus strand of JALZVA010000117.1, from coordinate 372 downwards.
TTCTCTCCTCCTTCTCCCAAAGATCTAAAAAGGTTTTGCCTGAAGGCGGTGATCCACCATTTCAGGTGTCCATCTCCAAGGGCTATTTCCTTTTTCTGTGAATACCGCTAAGCCTATCACCCCTACATTCCGTGCATCCCCGTGCACCTGCTGAGCAAACGAATCTCCAACACCTGAAAACTTAAATGCATGCACTGCATCCTGACGGGTTCTAAACCCTTGTATTACGAGCGTTTCACTAGGTTCTATAATGTATCCACGCTGCGTGTATGCAGCCTTTTTCCCTGAGATTACATTATGCCCATCCACACTCACCAGCATCTCTAACCTTGAGTGCGCTTTGTTCTTTATCACAATCGCGTATTCACGCCC
>JALZVA010000116.1 GCA_023301335.1 Akkermansiaceae bacterium | reverse complement strand
CGAGAGCCGATACGGACAAACTGGATGTGCGGGATAGCACGGAGGCGGGAAAGAATAGTTTCTAGTTTTTTATCACTAAAGAGGAGTGGATCACCGCCGGAAAGGAGGACATCACGCACTTGAGGCGTGTTCTCGAGATACTCGAAGGCTGCTTCCCAATGCGTTTCAAGTTGTTGCTCTTGAACTCCTGAAACAACGCGTGAGCGTGTGCAATAGCGACAGTATGTAGCACAGCGGTCAGTGACCAAGAAGAGCACACGGTCAGGGTAGCGGTGCACTAAGCCAGGAACCGGCATGTGTGAATCCTCTCCACAAGGATCGGATAACTCTGTTTCATCTTCCCAAGTTTCCTCAATACGTGGAATAACCTGTCTACGGATAGGGCAGAGCGGATCATTGGGATCGATAAGGTTAAAAAAGTGGGGTGTGATGGACATGGCGAGGCGATTCCCTGACAGAATAATCCCGGCTCTTTCTTCTTTCGTGAGTTTGATTTTTGACTCGATCTCTTCTAGAGAGTTGATTCGATTTCTCAGCTGCCAAGTGTGAGAGCTCCACTGGTCAGAAAAATTTTCAGCCCAGTAACCTGGTGTGTAAGATTGGAATTTAATCAGTTCTTCGTAACCCATTTCGGGAGCAATGTAGTGGAAGTAGAGAGCTTGTCAAATCTGTGCTGTAATGAGTTTCTATAGGATTAAATAAATCGCTTAAATTCCCTTGATTTGAGCTTTTAACTTAGTCGAGTTCAGTTACCTTGGCGCACATGAAATCATATGAGGTTTATGTGCTTGTGAATCGGCAAAATCGCCGTTTTATCGGTGCGGCAGAAGATGCTCAAGAAGAGCTTAAAATACACAATCGAGGTGAATTTAAATGGACTGCTCAATTTAAGCCTTGGACTTTAGAGTGGGTGAGCCAGCCTATGTCACGCCGTGATGCAGACCGACTAGAGGCTAAGCTAAAGCCCTTCAAGACGAACTCAAGCGCACTGCACAACCTCTTAGATGAGGCGTAGTCTAATCATAATCGCCTAAGCACCGCGTGTGTGTGCTTGGAGAGCGTAGTCACACACGCTAGTTATTGCCTTTACAGGGTAGGGGGCTGATAGAGGGGAGCTGGCTACTACATCGAAAAGAGCATCTCTTTAGTAACCTCTGTCACTGGGCCTAGTTTTTTGAGGGCTTCCATATCGATCTTGGTGCGATCTCCCACGATCGATACACGTTTTCTTTTCCCCTTGATATGATCGGAATGGAATTGCTGAAGGTCTGTGAGTTCTGTTGTGCGAATGCCTTTTAGAACTAACTGGTTTAAATTCCCTTTGATGCCTCTTCTTTGCCAATACATTAAGGTCTCGGCAACATCTCTGAACTCCACTCTATTGGTAGTAGATCTGAGTGTGAGCGAGTTCTTTGCTTCGTCAAAGCGGTTTTGCTCATTAGGCACTTTATCGAAAAGTTCGATAAAGGTGGTCAGTGCTTCAATAGTCTTATCTGCTTGGCAGCCGATTCTACCGACATTCACAAAGTCCCCACCTATTCTGTTAGGAGTAGAGGTGAAGCCGGAAGCATCGTAAGCAAGACCTCTGGCCTCGCGTAACTCTTGGAAGACTACACCTGACATGCCACCAGAGAAATACTCATTAAAAACTTTAGACGCAGGTTCATCAGAAGCGTCATAGGTTCCCGCTAGTGATTCAATCCAGATGTGGGCCTGTGCCATATCTCGATGGAAGAAGTGAATACTTACAGCTTCCTCTTCTTTCACCAGCTCACGTTTAGCTAAAGTTGGAGCGGGGGTAAGCTTTTCGTTGATGGAGATGGCTGACTGCCATGCTTCTGGAGACTTCTTACCAACGTAGGAGACCGTGTGCTGCTGCTTAAAGAGGGATTGAATAGTCTGCTTAATATCCTTTTTACTGAGTGCATCGAGTTTAGAAAAAGGGAGGGCTTTGTGGTAAATAGAGTTATTTCCATACCTTCTATAACGTGCCATCGCATGCACAATACTGCCCGGGTTGTTAGCTAAGTCCTGAGTTTCTACCTTTATGTCTGCAACGACGTTTTCTAGCACCTGCTGGTCGAAAGAGAATGTGTCGACCCATTGATAGAGGAGCTTAGTCGCTGCCTCAAATGACTTCTCAGGGCCAATAAGCTTAATGTAGCTAGTTGTCTCGCTATTACCATATGCCATGTCGACACCTAAATTATACCATTGTTTCTTGAGTTCTTCAGCACTGAGAGTGTCTGTGCCAGAGAGCGCTAAAACCTCTAGCGCGACTCCAAGTTTACCATTGGTGAATTTTCCTTCAGGAAAATGCCAAGCAATAGAGAAGATGTTATTCACGGGATTAGTGACGGAGATAAACTGCACACCATTTTCCTTCTTCGTGAGTTGGTATTGTTTACCTTCTTGGATGTATGAAGGTGCTATAGCTAGGATTTCTTTTTCGATGATCTCCGTAGCGTAGTCGCTTAATTCTTCTGTGTTTACAGGGATAGGGTCGATCTGAGGTTTTTCAACGGCTTCGATATTGGCATCTCCTTTAACGCGGTGGATGACGACATAGTTATTATTGAAATACTTATTAGCAACATGAATAATATCAGATTTTGAGACATTGGCATAGCGTGAGTGGCGCTGCACAACGTGGCTCCAAGCGTGCTTGTTAATAAAAGCGTCTCTCATACTAGCAACTCTTCCTTCATTACTTTCGAAGGATAGCTCCTCTTGCTTTTTTAAATCGGAGCGAATGGCGTCGAGTAAAGCCTCGTCGAATTTACCTTCTTTAACCAATTCAATTTGACTGTTAATGAGGGTTTCTAAGTCTTCTAAAGTTTGTCCTTCTCTTGGGTAAGCATAGAAATGCTGTGATCCTCCATGATTAAGTTGGAAGGGCCAAGCTCCAGCATTACGCACTTTTTGTTTTTGGACAAGGTTCAGATTAATGAGTCCAACAATGCTGTTATCCATAAGCATATCAAACATTTCTAAAGCTGAGCTGTCTTCGTGCGTATGTGGGACAGTTTTATAAGCCATGCTGATGAGTTCTTCACCTTGGAAAGGAACTTTGATTCTTTTGACGTCATCGAACTCGGTTGTGGGAGCGGATAATGTTTCCCGCTTAAGGTCACTACGTTCGAGTTTACTAAAATACTTCTCAATGAGCTGAAGAGTTTTTCCTGTGTCGATATCTCCGCTGATGATGATCGCCATATTATCTGGGCTGTAATACTTGGCATAGTGATCATAGAGCTGAGTAATGGAGGGGCTCTTGAGATGTTTAGGTGCTCCTAAAAT
>JALZVA010000115.1 GCA_023301335.1 Akkermansiaceae bacterium | reverse complement strand
GCAAGCTGACGGATGATAACTGGTGAAGAGATCGCAGCAAGACCAGCGATAATAGCGATTACAACGAGAAGTTCCACAAGTGTGAAACCAGAATTGTTTCTAGTATTTTTTAATTTCATAATATTTATATTTTGGTTTTTTTTATGAGGAGCTCAGTATTTGGTTATGTATATATTTGAGCTCTTCAGGGTTGTAGACATGCCGACAAGCGGTAAATGTCACAATGTAGAGAAAAACATACGATTTTTTTTCTGTCACGCATAAATTTCAGTTTTTTTGAAAAAAGAATGAAAAATATGAAAGAACGGCTTTTGTGACACAACCTGTTGATTGTTAACAGTCTGATTTTTGGAAGGTGCATTTTATTGAGGTGGTAGCCTTCTGATTTAAGGTAGATAATATAATAAAGGGGGGTAGGCGCTTTTTTCTGATCTTTTCTTCAGTGAGGAATTACTGTGAGTGTATTTTTTACGCGATACTATATCAATAAGAGTATCTGCTTTCATCCATTCGTGTTTATTCGTGGTTCTTATTCCTAATTAAGCACTTTCTGATCTTGTTTTTCAAAGAGGCAAAAGCCAGGCAACTAAAATCTCTTTATATAAGAACCCCCTAGGTTCACTTTTGCTGATTTTTTCTTGACTATTCACAGGGTTTTCATACTTCCGCTCTCCGCTTTGGAATAAATAGGTTCGTAGAACGTGTTCCAGAATGGACAAACCGCAGGAGAGAGGGAGCTGGAATAAGGCTGAACTCTCGACCGCACTGCAAATAAAATAATGGCTAAAAGAAGTAAAAGATACCTCGAGGCTGCAAAGCTCGTAGAAGATAAGCAGTATTCTCTTTCGGAAGCAGTAGAGACACTTAAAAAGTTCCCTGCTCCTAAGTTTGATGCAACTGTAACAGTTTCCTTTAAAATGGGTGTAGATCCACGTAAGTCTGATCAGATGGTGCGTGGTTCCGTAGCACTTCCTCACGGAACTGGTAAGGAAGTTAAAGTTGTTGTGTTTGCCTCAGGTGATGCAGCAGCAGAAGCTACTGCAGCTGGTGCTGAGAAAGTTGGCATGGCTGACCTTATTAAAGAAGTCCAAGACGGGTTCACCGATTTTGATGTCGCGATCGCTACTCCAGATGCGATGGCGGAAGTGCGTAAGATTGCTCGTGTGCTAGGGCCACGTGGTCTTATGCCTAACCCTAAGACAGGAACCGTTACAGATGATGTAAAGACTGCGATCGCTGCTGTGAAAGCAGGTCGTATCGATTACAAGCTCGATAAGAGTGGAAACATCGCTGCTGCTATCGGTAAGTCATCATTTGACGCTAAGCAAATTGAGGAGAACGCAACAGCGCTCTTAGAATCCGTAGTGAAAGCCAAGCCGGCATCAGCTAAGGGAGACTATGTGCAGAATGTCACTCTTGCCTCATCCATGAACCCAGGGCTCGCACTTGAGTCATCACTTTATAGTTAATTTAAAAGGAGATAAAACTAATGAATCCAGATAAAAAATTTATCGTAGACGAACTTTTGGAGCGTGTGAGCGCTTCTCCTTTTGTTCTCGCAGTCGATTACACCGGCATGACAGTTGTAGAATTTGCAGAGCTTCGTGGTAAGCTCAAGGATGCAGGTGCTGAATGTCACGTAGCAAAGAACACTTACATGCGCACTGCTATTAAGGAAGCTGGCCTTCCTGATATTGGTGATCACCTCAAAGGGCAGGTTGCCTTTGTAACGGGTGAAAATGACGTGTGTGCAGCTGCGAAAGCAGTGAAAGATTTCTCTAAAAAAGCAGCTAATAAGGGTAAAGCTATCGTGGGTATCCTCGATGGGGACATCCTTGACAGCGATCAAGTCGCAGTACTTGCTGATCTTCCATCACGTGAGCAACTTCTTGCTCAACTTCTCGGAGTCATCAACGAGCCTGCAACAAAGCTTCTCCGCACTGTCAAAGAGCCAGGCGCATCACTTGCGCGTGTCATCAAGGCAAAATTCGACGGAGAGTAAACAATCTGAACGGATGGCTGCCTGAGGTAACTTTGGCAGCTTGATAACCAACCTTGGTTCCTCGTCGGAACTTCGGCTGAAGAACTGAAAAGGCCAGATGCTCTGGTCACGACGAAACCTAAACATACATTAAAAAAATGGCTGATATTAATACAATCGCAGAAGAACTCGGTAAGCTTACAGTACTTGAAGCTGCTGAACTCGTTAAGAAATTAGAAGAAGAGTGGGGCGTATCCGCTGCAGCAGCTGCTGCAGTAGTCGCAGGTCCTGCAGCAGGTGGAGACGCCGGTGCTGCTGAAGAAAAGACTGACTTTGACGTTGAGCTCACTGAAGCAGGCGGCAATAAGATCGCTGTTATTAAGGCTGTTCGCGGCGTTAAGGCAGGTCTTGGTCTTGCTGAAGCTAAGAAGCTTGTTGAATCTGCTCCTGTTGTGCTCGCTGAAGCACTTGACAAGGCAGCAGCTGAAGAAGCTAAGAAAGCTCTCGAAGAAGCAGGTGCTAAGATTACTCTTAAGTAATTTTATCCTCTCTTTAGAGATTTTTACTAAAAAAGGTCATCCATTCTGTGGATGGCCTTTTTTCATCTCTTTTTATAAAGAGATGTCACTCTGTATCTCGGAAATACTTCTGTTGAGGTGAAGGCTTTAACTACAGAATGGAATGTGGGGAGCAGAAATGAAAAAACCAGCACCTTGAGAAGTGTGCTGGTCTTGTGTTTGGGGGTGGATTCTAAGGGCTAAAGCCTCTTATAGCTTGAAGGAATCTTCTGCTGGTGTAGCGCCTTCGCTCTTGATGGCTTCATTATTGGAGCTGAGGTGATTGAGCGCATGGTAGACATCTTCTGGGTCAGCTGAGATGGCTTCGGCGACGTCCTCGGCGGTTTTATCCCAGCCTGTAAGTGTGCCTCTGACCTGATTGAGAAGCTCGATAAACTCACCAGCGGCTTTTTTCCCCGCTTCTACACCTGGTTGGTGATAGGCATTGATATTAACCAGTGAGGCGTAGAAGGAGACGGCACGCTCGAAGAGGGCGATCAATGAGCCGAGTGACTCAGGAGTGACCTCTCGGATGGAGAGGGTGATAGACTTACGACCTGACTCATAGAGTGCTTTACGGGTTCCTCTGAGAAAGCCTTGTAGGAAATCTGCTGAGGTGGTGTTAGGCTCGACCTCGATGGACTCACCTTTACGTCCTTTGCGGACTTCAATGAAGGTGGCAAAAAAGTTGTTCACGCCATCACGGAGCTGCTGAATATAGGCATGCTGGTCTGTAGAACCTTTGTTACCGTAAACGGCAATGCCTTGGTGGACAGTTTTCCCGTCGAGATCGGTTTCTTTCCCGAGGGATTCCATGACGAGCTGTTGGAGGTACTTAGAGAAAAGCACGAGGGAGTCTTTATAGGGAAGCACCACCATGTCCTTATCCCCTTTTCCGTTGCCCACGAAGTGCCAGGCCACGGCGAGCTGCATGGCAGCATTTTCTTGGTAGTCAGCGACTCTTGTGTAGCTATCCATCTTTGCCGCTCCTGTGAGGAAGGCGTCCGTGTCGATCCCTTGGAGGGCAGCGGGGACGAGGCCTACGGTGGACATGAGGGAGGTGCGGCCACCCACCCAGTCTTCCATTGGGAAAATTTCGATGAACTTTTTCTCTTGGGCGTAGTTGTAGAGCTTTGAGCCTTCACCTGTGATGGCGACGGTGTGGTTGCCGAATTTGAGGCCTGCATTTTCGAAGGCTTCTTGGACTTCGAGCATGCCGTTGCGTGTTTCCGCTGTGCCGCCAGATTTTGAAATGACGAGGACTAAAGTAGTCGCAAGGTTATTGCCTATTTGACCAATGATTTTATCGATGCCAGCAGGGTCCGTATTATCTGCGAAGTAGGTCTGAAGCTTACTGTCTTTACCAAGTGCATCGTAAGTTAGTTGAGGCCCGAGTGCAGAGCCACCAATACCAACGATGAGGAGGGTGGTGAACTTATTACCCTGTGCCGTGACCTTGCCATTATGAATGTTTTTAGCAAATTTTTTGAGCTGTGCAAGAGGAGCGGTGATCTGCGTTTTGATTTCTTCACTCGGGGCGAGCTCTGGATTGCGTAGCCAGTAGTGGCCGACCATACGATTCTCGTCTGGATTAGCGATTGCACCTGCTTCGAGGTCCGCCATATCAGCGAAGGCTTTTTCGATGCGTGGGGATAACTCTGAAATATAGCTTTCAGGAAGGTCTAAGCGAGAGGTTTCGAGACTGAATCCTAGGTCAGAGTAGCGCGTGGTTGCGGTATTGAAGTGTTGCCAGTTAGCCATGTTATTTTTAATAGGTGAGAATGCTTTGAATGTTATTTTCGCTGAGCTTTTCGCGTCCGTTGAGGAAGGAAAGCTCAATGAGGAAGCTGATACAGACGAGGTCGGCATCAAGCTGATGAAGGAGTTCTACTGCAGCTGCAGCCGTTCCGCCAGTAGCGAGTAAGTCATCGACGAGCATGACTCGGTCACCCGGCATGATGGCGTCTTTATGGATTTCGACCGTGTTGGTTCCGTATTCTAGCTCATAGGCGGAAGCAATGGTCTCTGAAGGGAGCTTCCCTTTTTTTCTAATGGGGACGAAGCCAGCCTTTAAGTCGAGAGCGATGGGCGTAGCAAAGAGAAACCCACGCGCGTCAATGCCGACAATTTTGTCGATTTTTTCGCCAGCTACCGTGGCTTTGAGTTTATCACAGGCTAGTTGAAACAGCGCGGGTTGCTGTAGAATAGGTGTGATATCTTTAAAAATGATCCCAGGTTTCGGGAAATCATGGACATCACGGATGGCCTCACGGAGCTTCTCAGACATGGGGGACACTTTGGAGAAATGAGATGGGATTGAGAAGGATAATCTTAGAGAAAATTATTATCTGTCCTAGCCAGTGTAAGCATATTCCTCTATATCGAGAAGACTAAGTGATGGATGAACTCCCGCAAGACAAGCCTTTTAAACCTCCGTATCCGACTCCATTAAAGAAGTCGGATAAACGTTCGTGGTTTAATCTCTATAAACGTGGGCGGAAATCGTGGATTCATACGATGTATGAAGGCAGCTATAGGAATAAGCTGAGTGTGATTAAGCTTCCAGGGTTTAAGTTGTTTATGCCGAAGCGACCAGAAGATGTGAGTAAGGTGCTAGGGGGGGATTACAAGGACTTTCCTAAAAGTGAATTAGTGCATAATGCGCTTAAACCTTTGCTCGGAGAGAGTATTTTTACAACTAATGGAGAAAAATGGGAGCGCCAGCGGCGGATGATGGATCCAGCATTTGCTAATGCGGGTTTGAAGAAGGTGTTCCCGCTAATGTTGGATGCTGTTAGAGATCAGCTGGAGCGTTTAAGGCAGCACCCTGAAGAGGAAGAGATTCGGATGGATGCAGAGATGACGCATGTGACTGCGGATATCATTATGCGGACTATTCTGAGTAAGCCGATCAAGGACCGAGAGGCACTTGAAGTGTTTCATTGGTTTGAGGATTTTCAAGAAAAGGCGTCGCGTGTAAATGTCTTAGCTGCCTTTAAGCTTCCCAGTTGGATTATTCCTTGGGATTATTTACGCTGGAAAAAAAGGGGAAAGCAAATTCGAGAGGTGCTAGGAGAGGTTATCAGGGAGCGATATAAAGAGTTCACGGATAAAGAAGGTGAGACCGAATATGGTGATATTCTTGAGGTATTGATGGGGGTCGAGGATGAGGAAACACAGACGAAATTTTCTGAGGTAGAGTTGATAGATCAAGTGGTGATGCTATTTCTAGCAGGGCACGAGACTTCTGCGAGTGCTCTGAGTTGGACATTTTATATTTTAGCACATCAGCCGAAGTTAGCAGGGCAGTTAGCAGCGGAATCTGTGAAGACTTTTGAATCGTTGGATACGGTGGGCTTTACTCAAGTGCATAAACTAAAGCGCGCTCGGGATGTGTTTCGTGAGACATTGAGGCTATATCCTCCAGTGGCTTTTTTTGCTCGAGTTTCCTCAGGAGAAAAAAAATTGAGTAATCGTGAGGCCCCGAAGGGATCTGCTGTGATGGTGTCTCCGTGGATGGTGCAGAGGCATCGGGATCTATGGGAGGAACCTGATACCTTTAAACCAGAAAGGTTTGCCGCAGGTGAAGCAAGGAAGTGTCCTGGAGCATATTTTCCATTCAGTTTGGGGCCGAGGGTTTGTATTGGAGCAGCATTTGCTCAACAAGAAGCGTTGCTGATTATCTCAAGTATTGTTAGAGAGTTTGAGTTTTCTCCATCGGAGACACATGAACCAGACCCAGCGAGCCGAATTACCCTACGTTCATTGAATGGAATACTTCTGAAAATGAAGAAAAGGGAGGTGATTCCAGAAGTGGCGGGGTCTGAAGAAGTGCCAGTGCCTGAGCAAACAGGGAAGTGTCCATTTTCGTAGAGAGGGAGAAATGTTTATTTTAAGACGGCTAGTAAAGCAACACTCTGGGACGAAGGAGTTTTGGAGAAATGTGTGGATGGGCATCCGTCGGTCGAATAGTGCTCCAAAGAAAGATTTAGAGAATGAGGCGTATGGAGGGCATCCTGAAATGGTGTTTGATCTATGGTTTGGGGACTTGAAAGACGAGGAAGGAGGGGCTCCGGTATTAGTGTTTTTCCATGGAGGAGGATTTATTAGAGGCCGGCGATTTTATTCTAAGCAAATGAGACTAGCCCATCAGCAGGGAGTAACGGTGATCGCTGCAGGTTACAGGCTTTCGAGTGATAAGGAGGTGAGTATAGAGGACTCTATCACTGATGCTGAGCACCTTTTAGCATATTTACAGAGGTGTGCGCAGAAGTATAAAATTGATCCTGCTAGAATGGCTGTGTGTGGAAACTCTGCGGGCGGAGTGTTAGCTTTATCCTTAGCGTTAAAAAAAGCATCGATAAGTGATCTAGGGATGATGTATGATGTGGTCTGTGGGTACGGGTATAATACTCCTACGCTACTAGACCCAGAGAGGTTTAAAGTGATTATGGGTCTCGTTTCTATTCAAGAATTTTGGTATTTATGGAGTAAATTATTCAGTGTGAAAAAGGTTGATGAACTGAATTCTAAAAAAGTGAAGGGGATTATAAAAAGGACTTCTCCCGAGCTTTTTATACGGCAAGATGCTCCACCTTTATTTGTGGAGTACTCAAGAACTCCGCCAGAGGATGGGGTACATACCTACAAGGAAAAATTAGTGGATATTTTACATAGTGCTAGATTTGGGGAAGAGTTTAAGAGGCAAGCGGATAGTATGGGAATGGAGTGTATCTTAAGCCACCCTTTAAAAAAATCAGAGGTAGATGCGATAGATTTTCTTTTGAATCATCTTAAGGTAGAAAAACAGAAATGAGAGATACGTGGTACCAATGTGATCGCTGCACCGCTTGCTGTAAATGGCCTGGGGATGTGAAGGTGGAGGATGATGAAATCCAAGCGATAGCGGATTACCTAGAGATGGATTTCTATGATTTTGTGAGAGATCATACACGTCTAAGGACGAATCGAGCTGGGCTCTCCTTGCTTGAAAAAGAGAATGACGAATGCGTGTGGTTAGAAGGAGATC
>JALZVA010000114.1 GCA_023301335.1 Akkermansiaceae bacterium | reverse complement strand
AAGGCAAAACTCAACAAGCCTGTAGCTCCGAGAAAAGTCTTTAAATTCAGCTTCCCGCAACCTGCCCGCTCTAACCAAAAGCTCACAGAGCTTATTAATGTGACTCAAGCATACGGGGATAATGTGATTTATAAGGATATCAACTTTGAGGTAGAGCGTGGAGAGCGGATTGCCCTCATCGGCCCGAATGGTGCAGGTAAATCGACCTTACTCAAACTCCTCGCAGATATGCTCCCAATCGAAAAAGGGGAAATCAAAATGGGCTACGCCACTAAGCTTGGGTACTTTTCTCAGCACCGCTCCATTGCGATGAATGCAAATAACACAGTGATCGAAGAGGTCATGAGCTCTGCTAAAGACATCCGCGAAGAAGAGGCTCGTGCCATTCTTGGTTCCTTCCTTTTCCGTAGGAATGACATCCAAAAGCGCGTCAGCGTCCTTTCAGGGGGAGAGAAATCTCGACTCAATCTCGTCAAATTTCTCGTTGATCCGCCAAATTTCCTACTGATGGATGAGCCTACTACACACCTCGACATCATCTCGATCGACGCTCTCGTCCAAGCACTACGTCAGTATGAAGGCACCTTAGTCTTTGTCTCCCACAATGTGCAGTTCATTCGTGATCTCGCGGATACTATTATCCACGTCAACAACGGCAGCCTAACACGCTACCACGGTGGCTATGATTACTACTTAGAAAAGTCAGGGATTCTCGATGAGCGTGAGGCCATCACTGCAGACTAACATGCTCACATCTAAGCATCAGTGGCTGGGCTCAGATCTTGATTACCAAGAGACTTGGGATTTTCAGTTAGACCACCTCGCCAATGTGCTAGAAGGGAATGAGGCCGACCGCTTTTTCTACCTTGAGCATTCGCCTGTCTATACAATTGGGCGTACCAGAGACCAGTCTTCTTTACGCAATCCTGACTCTCTCCCCCATCCTACCGTTGAGGTAAACCGAGGCGGAGAAGGAACCTATCATGGCCCTGGGCAACTTGTCGGCTACCCCATCATTGACCTCCGGCCACTAGGGAAAGACCTTCACCTCTACATTCGAGCTCTCGAAGAAGCTCTCATTCTCACCTGCCAAGAGTTTGAGATAAACGCACACCGCCGCGAAGGCCTAACAGGTGTGTGGGTAGGTAAGCGAAAACTCGCCTCGATCGGCGTGGGTGTAAAAAAATGGATCGCTATGCATGGTTTCGCCATCAATATAACTACCCAAAGCCTTGAAGCGTTCTCTGAGATCACTCCATGCGGAATCGATAATGTCTCGATGACTTGTGTAGCAAATGAAACTCCGCTCCCTGTCAATGTCTCTACATTTACCGAAGCTCTAAAACCGCATTTAGAAAACTGCATTTACGCCCTCGCCCACCCCACGGCTTGACTCCTCGTTCAACAGAAAAAGGCCACCCTGAATGCTACGATTCAAGATGGCCTTTCCTCTATGAATATGATTTATTAATATCGCTTTTTAAGTCACTAAACAGCTTTTCCCATTTTTTTAAAAAAAGCAGGTATCGGCTTATCAAGCTTACGAAGTGCATTTCTCATCTTCGTGAGAGCCAGATTCTGGAGCTGGCGGATTCGCTCACGCGTCACACCGAACTCTACTCCAACCTCTTCCAAGGTCTTTGGTTTTTGCCCAGCAAGGCCAAAACGTGCATCAATAATACGCTGTTCGCGTTCATCCAGAACATCAAGCAAATCGTCTAGATTATTATGCATATTTTTGTGGCTTAACGTCATGGCTGGATCGAGAGTTTTTTCGTCACCAATCAACTCCCCATACTCGGTGGCTTCCCCCTCGAAGACGGGAGCATCTAGTGAAGCTGGTCTTTGAGAAGCTTGCTTAATCATCGCTAGCTTACTTCTTGAAACTCCAATTTCTTCTGCCAATTCATCATCCGTAGGCTCACGCCCAAGGCTCTCTGCCATAAATTCTGAAATTTTTCGTGTCTTAGAAATCTTATCCACCATGTGGACTGGGAGTCTGATCGTCTTACTTTGGTTTGCCAAAGCGCGCTTAATAGACTGTTTTATCCACCATGATGCGTATGTGCTTAGTTTCCCCCCTTTTTCAGGGTCAAAACGTTCTACAGCTTTCATCAGGCCCATATTTCCTTCTGAGATAAGGTCCTGAAGGGGCACACCATAATTTGAATAATCTCTGGCAATCTTCACCACTAAACGGAGGTTCGCGTTGATCATTTGAGTCCGCGCTTTTTCATCTCCTTTTTTGATACGATCCGCTAGTTCGACTTCTTCCTCTCTAGTGAGAAGGTCCGTCCTTCCTATTTCCTGCATATATAGCTTGAGGCTACTATCTTTCTCAGTATTGGACATCTTTTTTGTGTTATCTAGTTTTTATAATATTTGAAAACTACTTCTCAACTTTAAAGAACATCAGAGGATTGAGTTCAAATTTGCGACAGGTAGTGTTTCTCTTGTTCACTACTTAAGAGGCATCAAACTCATTTTTTATTCGTAAAAAATGAGTTTTTTTTATTTCACACGCTTTTAGGCTGTTGTGAAAATAAAACGGCACGCGCCTATTGGCTTGTCAAAAGCAAGTATCCAGCCCCAGCCATCCTTTCAACAACGTTACTCAGGCCGAAACTAAAAGCCACATACCTTACAGAAGGAACATCACCTTCTTTGTATTATCTCAAAACTTACTTTTTAGGATTAGAGCCATTTTTAGACTTCTCTTTAATTCGTAACTTTATCGTTTCCACATATCCCTCTTCGTCAGACAGAATTCTTCGCGGACTCCCAAAACTACGCGCATTGGCTCCAAATTGATCATGGTCTCCAAGATCCTTACGCGCCCACTCAGCTAGCTTTAGTAGCTCTGCGACTATTTTTGGATTTTGGGAGGCCACATCACTCGCCTCACTTATATCTGAGTCCAAGTCATACAGCTGCGCTTTTTCAATCCGTTTAGCATCTACTTT
>JALZVA010000113.1 GCA_023301335.1 Akkermansiaceae bacterium | reverse complement strand
AGCCTTAAAGACCACTCCAAAATCTACTATTCCCTCTTGGCTAAGACTCGCCACCGCAGCGTTCTCAGCCATCGCTGGCTTGATGTACTTACTTGCAGCGCTTGTCTTTTTTGCAATCTACACCATAGGGAAGACTTCTTCCTCGATGAGCGACGAGCAGCTTGCTCAACGGATAGCCAATATGGTTGAGGCAGATACTACGGAAGAAAAGGCTACTGCTGTCCTAAAAGCGCAAATCTACGCAGTGGAACAACTCGGCACACTCTTTCCCGTCCAGATGGCATTTATTGGCTGCCTGAGCCTTCTTCTTATTATTTCTGGCATTGGCCTCTTATGGAAAACCGGCTGGTCTATTCCTCTCGGGCGCTTATCGTGTATCCTCATGCTGGTGACTACTGCAGTGGTCTTCATCCTGAATAAAGAAGCTGCTTCTAACATATTAGAAAAATCTAATGAAATGGTGCCTTCAGAAGATTACCAACCCTTAAGCTGGCTAACGATTCTCCGCTACGTATTTCTCTGTAGCATGTGCCCCATTGCCCTAATTATTTCTTACGGAATGCTTGTGAAGCAATACGCTACGAATAAGCTGATTGCCGAAGAGAGCAAATGACCCAAAATTTTCACATCGAAGGCATGACCTGTGGTTCATGCCAACGTAAGGTGGAAGAAAGCCTTTCTTCTCTTCCTGGCATTTCCTCTATAGACATCGATCGAGAGAACTCATCCGTCTCTATCGAAAGCTCAGAGCCCTTCAACCCGGAAGCCCTTCAGTCCGTATTACCTCAGAAGTACACGCTCCGTTCATCCGCAGCACCGGCCAAACCTTCCGAACTTAGGCAGCTCTTCCCACTATTTTTAATTTTTGGTTACATCACTGCCACCTCTGTCATTCTTAATATCCATGCCTTCAGCGTAGCTAACTTCATGTTAGTCTTCATGGGATTATTTTACATCGTGTTTAGTTTTTTTAAGCTCTTAGATCTGAAAGGGTTTCAAGGTTCATTTCAGATGTATGACCCACTCACTAGGAAACTTCCCTTCTATGGCAGAATTTACCCATTCCTAGAACTGACTCTAGGCATCCTCTTCCTCACCCGCACCCAGATCCAGCTGGCTCTCATCTCCACCCTCATCATCCTCGGCATCACCACCATCGGAGTGGTGAAAGTCTTACTAGAGAAAAAATCTATCCAATGCGCCTGTCTCGGCACCACCCTTAATTTACCTATGACAAAGGCCACCTTCATCGAAAACAGCATCATGATGATCATGGCCATCTTCATGCTCATCATCTAAATGCCAACAATGAAAAATCAGGCAGGAATCGAATAAAGCTCTGTATGTGCATTCCGTATTTTAAAAGTCTCAGAAGAGACTCGTGCATTTTTTCATTGTTTCTCTTCTGCCTCTCCCGCTAGAAAGGGGTATGTCGAGTGAAGATGTAACGAATGAGGACCCTGACTGGAAGTTTGATCAGGAGAGAAAGGTGGGTGCCTTAACGACTAAGCAGGTGATGGATGAGGGGCTTCCTGTTCTTGAGGTTGCTCATTATGGGGATGATTGTTCTTGGGCTTTTCTCTGTGGTACTACGGAGGATGAAGATGATGCTCAGATGGTGCCGATGGAAACTATCGTTGCGATTGATCCTTCCTTAGAAACGATTGCTACTCTCAAGCCTGGACAGATGGCTTACCGTGATTTTATCGGAGACGAGTGGGATATCTTTGAAGAGGAAGAAGAGGAGTAGTGCTCTTCTGTATTTAGAGCTGTAACTCTAGCATGGGCCTATCGCATTTAATGCTTGATCTTCCTTAGGTAACCTTGCATTGCTGGCGCATGTCTAAAGAACAGACCGTTGACCTCCTGGTGGTGGATACCGCTGCTACGCATAA
Organism: Akkermansiaceae bacterium; assembly: GCA_023301335.1. GTDB lineage: Bacteria > Verrucomicrobiota > Verrucomicrobiia > Verrucomicrobiales > Akkermansiaceae > Rubritalea. The sequence goes on along the minus strand of JALZVA010000113.1, from coordinate 2,202 downwards.
GCGTTTGGTGTCTCTCAGGAGGTATCTTTGACCTGCCTACTCTTGAAAGCACGCTTGCGAAGATCGAGAAGAAGATGGAGTCTGCGGACTTCTGGAATAATCCAAATCTGGCTCAGACTACGGTGGCTGAGGCGAACCGCATTAAAGGTAAGGTGCTGCCTTTCCATGCTCTCTGTCAAAAAAATGAGGATCTTGCGGGGCTGATCGAGCTGGCTAAGGAGGAGGAAGATGATGAGGAGCTGGAGCTAGAAACTCAGCAGGAGTATGCTGCGCTGATTGCAGAGCTGGAGAAGTATGAGCTGCTCATTTTACTGGATCGCCCTAATGACGAGGCGAGCTGCTACTTAACTGTCAACTCTGGAGCTGGGGGTACAGAGGCCTGTGACTGGGGGAACATGCTGCTCCGGATGTATCAACGCTGGGGTGAGAGTAAGGGGTTTCAAGTTTCTATGGTAGACTATGAGGAAGGGAGTGGAGCTGGTATCTCTACGGCAACGATCAAGATCGAGGGGGAGTATGCCTATGGTTATCTTAAAAATGAACGTGGGGTGCACCGTCTCGTGCGGATTTCTCCCTTCGATGCTGCGGGGAAGAGGCACACGTCTTTTGCCTCTATCGATACCACTCCGGAGATCACCAAGGCGATTGAGGTGGATATCAATCCTGCGGACGTGGATATCCAGACGACGCGCTCTGGTGGTGCGGGTGGGCAGAATGTCAACAAGGTGGAAACTGCTGTTATTCTAAAGCATAAGCCGACTGGGATCATGATCCGCTGTACGCAAGAACGCTCTCAGTTGAGAAACCGTGAGGTGGCGATGGAGCTTCTAAAGGCTAAACTGTTTCAAATCGAGGAGGACAAGCTGAAGGCTGAGTCTGAACGGGACTACTCAGAAAAAGGCGATATCGGCTGGGGAAATCAGATTCGCTCTTATGTTTTCCAACCTTATCAGATGGTCAAAGACTTACGCACTGGTGAGGAGACTGCGAATATTCAAAGTACGATGAATGGGGATATCGATGCCTTTATTGAGGCTTCTCTGCGAGGGAAGAAGAAGGGTGAGCAGGAGGATTAAAACGTAAAGAGAGTCTTTACGCTTTCTCGTTTCAGTTCCAGTTCTCTCCATTCGTTGGTTAACCGGGAGGGCTCTATCACTCCACAGCCAGCTGGGAGGGAAAGCTCTTTCCCCTTCCATTCGACGCCTCGGATGCACACGACGGAGTGGAACTCTCCTTTATCGTAGATACCCATGGGGGCACCAAAGAATGAGGGGCAGCCTAAACGTGCTCTCCAGGTATCTAGCTGAGTGCGTGAGCTAGCTGTGCGTGGGAGTGGGCCAAGGGCGGGAGTGGGATGCAGGAGGGTGATGAGGTCATTGAGTGACACTGCATCATACAGGCCAACATAGATCGGTGTATAGAAATGCACTAATGATCTCAACTGTAGGATACGGCGTAACTCTGGCTGCACCATTCCGATGGTATTGAGCTTTTCTATGAGAGTCTGGGCGACAAATTCATGCTCGAGTATTTCTTTCTCATCCGCGGCAAAGACATCACGCTCTTCAAGGCTCGCTGTCCCGGCTAAGGCCATGGTGCGGAGTCTTCCTTTTTCATAAGAAAACAACACCTCTGGTGTCAGTCCGCAGAAACCTGTATCTCCTGAACGCCAGGCATAAGCATGGAGCTCAGGATCCGGCTTCGCGGAGAAAATAAGCTCTTCAGGGCTCCCTTCTCTCACTTCCCCTAGCTCGGTTACCACAGGGACGGATTTCTGGATCTCGCCTGCTCTAATCGCCTCACTCACCTCTGAGAAGACTTCGGCAAAGCCTTCCAATTGAGGTCGCTTCCACTCCACTTCCAGCCCTGGTTGACTACTCCCTGAAAGCTCTATCGTCTCTACTGAGCTGGGGATCTTCCACGGGTGCGGGGAACTTAGGGTGAAGTCATTGACGTAAAAGGCGGTGGGCTCTCCTGAAAGCTCTGCGACTTCCTCAAATGGGCCGTGCCCCAAAATGTACTTACCTTGGGCATTCTTCATCAGGGCATAGTCGCTCCCACTCAGCATTTTTCTTTTTCCCTCTTATCAAATGCTCCTCTATCCTCCACTACGTTACCTCCTTTTTTAGCTCCCCAAATGATGAAGGCCATGCCAATAACGACCATGAAGAGGGATAGGAACTGTCCTCTGGAAAGTAGCTC
>JALZVA010000112.1 GCA_023301335.1 Akkermansiaceae bacterium | reverse complement strand
TGGATAATTTATGCATCCTCATTAGCTAACCCATAATCACTATTTAGCGATGAATATTTTCAATTACACCACACTGAGTATCCTTTTAAAGAAGTCGCCGACTACTCGTTTAACTCAAATAAAACTACAATTCAAATTTGCAGAGATTTTAATTTGCATAAACCCAAACAAAGGCAAAGAGTTCAGGTCATTCCTCTCCTCAACTTTTCCGTTGGCACTAGACGTAAATATTGCTTAGAAAGCATATCTTATGCGGGGCAACATAAAAACTCACTTTCTATGCATCTTCCCTGCCGCTAAAAAATGGTGGCGGGATAAACATGCTGATGATGCAGCTGCACTTGCTTTTTACTCCCTGATATCACTCGTTCCCTTACTCATCATTAGTGTATGGATAGCCTCTCTGGTAGTCGATGCGGAGACTGTGAAACGCGTTATTATCGATGAAACAGGCAGGGTAGCAGGAAGCTCTATCGGACGTTATATCGCTCAAGTGTTAGAGAGCGACATCAAACTCTCCGGTTCTTCCTTTTCTCCCTTCGTTGGAGTTGCCCTATTTGTTTTTTCTTCCACCAAGATGCTCTCTGAGCTTCGAGAGTCGCTTGCAAAGGTATTTGGAAAACCTGAGCAGAAGAAAAAAATCTACTCTGGTTTACTCTCTAAGGTGGTCGCCTTCTCTATTGTCTTCATCCTCGGTGGTGTGGTCCTTCTCACACTGACTATCGAAACGGTAGTGAACCTTCTTATCAGCAGTATTCCTGAGAAGTCCTCAGCTCAGTATCTTTTTTCCTATCTTACTCCTTTAACCACCTTTCTCGGAGTCATTTTACTGGCTGCCTTAACCATGCGCTGCCTTCCCGCAAACCGCCCCAGAATGCAAGAAGCTTTCTCAGGAGGAATCGTCTGTGCTATCCTTATGTTTTTCTTAAAGTTTGGCGTCACCACGACCCTTAAATACTCGGAAATGGGAAGCTACTATGGCAGTGCCTTCACCTTAGTTCTCTTTCTCTTTTGGGTCTATTTCGCCATGCAGATTTTTCTATACAGTGCGGAATACACAGCTGAGCTTTCTTCCAGAACACAAAAGAAAAGAAAATGATCCGTAAAAACCTCCATCATCCCAGTGTGATGCCTTCTTAAGTTCACATTCAATTTCTCAGATTTGCACTTTTTCATTGTCCTTTAGACCAAGGACTCCTTAGAGTCTCACTGATGAAAAAACTTATTCTTCTCTCTATTGCCCTCCTTTCTCTCGTAAGCTGCAGAAATATTATTATCCCTTTAGGCGTGGATAATAATGCTCCTACAGAAGCTCCTGAAGTATTCGCTGAGACTGCTGAAAAGGCTTCTTAAGCTCCTATTTTCTAAACATATGTGGAACTGGTCAGTATTCCAGCTTACCCGTTCCGCTTGGTCTCTAAGCATCTGCGCAGGAGTCTTTCAGCTTTCGCTCTCGTGTACCTCCACGTCTTTGTCGGTGCCCACAGAGCCCTTGGTAAAACAAGAAACCGTCCATGTAAACGCCTGTGGCCCCTGTGCCCTAGTCCATTCTCTTGCTTATGCATCACCGGATTGGCGTAAGCAGACGTTTTTTAAACAATCGCTTCCTGAGCAAGCAGAAGCGATCATTACCACCTATGGGGAAAAACGTTCCCTTCATCGGGAGTCACGCTGGCAAGCTAGAAAAGGGATGAAAAGCCCTGACCTTGCCGCCACTGCTACAGAGCTGCTCACCCGACCCATCACTCATCTTTCTCAGTTCATCTCCCCTCCTGCTAAAGCTGATCAGCAGCTAAAATCTCTCTATAGGCACCTTAGCCATTCCCTCTCTCAGGGCTTTCCTCCCATTATAAGCTTTAAGCAACAACTGCATAAAAAGTTTAAAACCCAAAGCGGGTATTACTGGACCACGACTAAAGGCCACTTTATTTCCGTCATAGACGTCTCAGCTTTTACAGCACAGGAGTTCCAATTCCTCTACCTCGACTCACTCACAGGCTCTACCCACCAAGGAAAAGTCCATATTCAGGCACAACACATTCTCACCACCTCCCCTCTCACCCGACAAGTCACACCCTATAAAATTAACTTCCCTCAGCTTCATCTCCCGGAACAAAAACTAACCGACCCTTCTTTTCTTTCTCAAGGCCTTTTCACCCACGATCTTGATGCTATCATTATTGCCAAATAAAGCCTTGGATTATCCGCACTTCATTTCATTCTATTACCCATCCTTATGAAGCTTTTCATTCTCTTCTCCTCCCTATTCTTTTTTAGCTGCACCAAGTCTTCTACTCAAGAAACCAACCTACCCCCTAAAGGTCCTATGCGATACGAAACCCTAGAAGGCTATCAAACCACCCTCCATTTTATCCGCTTCAATCAAAAACAATTTCATATCGAAGTCGCAGATCAGCCAAACGGACCAGGTTCTCTCTGGGAGGATGCTAAGTCCGCCGCCGCTTCCCATGATGCCGTAGCCGCCATTAATGCAGGCTTTTTCAGCCCCGAGGGGAAACCCGTCACACTCTGCATAGATCATGGAAAAAAGACAGGGTACCTCAATAAAAGCTCACTAGGCTCCGGGGCATTAATCGTCCAAAAAAATAAGAAACCCATTCTTACTCGAAGAGCAAATATCTCAAAATTTTCCAAACCTGAGCATTTACTCCAAAGTGGTCCTTTTCTCGTAGAAAAAGGAAAAGCAATTAGTGTAAAACCCAGCACTGTTAGGCCACGTGCCTTTATCGCATGGGATGGAAAAGAACAGTGGGTCATCGGCCATATTAAGAACATTAAAATGGAGGATATGGCCACATGGTTAAGCACCTCACCTATTGAGAATTTTAACCTCATCCACGCCCTCAATCTTGATGGTGGTAGATCTTGTCAGTTCTATATCAGTGAAAAAATAGCAGGAGAAGAAACTCAAATCACCACTCTCCTCAACCGAAAAGTGAGGAATTTCTTAGTGGTGAAACCAAAGTAGTAAACCCCTGCTGAGTAAGGCAGATTAAGCTTCCCAGGTCTCTTCAATATGAGCCTCGTAGCTCTGCATGACCGATCGGATCATTGCCCTGCCACTCTGTTCTTCATCTAACATCACATGGTGCACTCCATTTTTTTCAAGCTCTGCTACATCTGATAGAAACTTACAACGGGCATGGACGATGATATCCTGCTTTGCCTCAAGAGCATGCTTAGCAAGCGTGCATGCCACCTCAACATGAGGGAAAGTGATCGCGATTCCCCGTGCCGTCTTCAACTGCGCAAGGTTAAGCGACTCCACATCTCGAGCATCTGCAAACAAAGCTTTAATCCCCCTACTGAGCAATGACTTCACTGTATCAGGGTTCATCTCTAAAACTACCACATCCACATCAGCAAGGCTTAGGTTTCTATGTAAATTCTCTCCCACTGGCCCATATCCGCAAATGATAATATGGTTCTCTAATGTTTCAATCTGATGCACCATCCCCACCTCCTCCTCCCATCTACATATATCCGTAGATTTATGCTTTCTTAGCTTTTTACTCACTACCAAGCCCCATTTCATCAGACTAGGTACAGCCGCCATACTGATCGCAGTGGATGCCAAAATAATTTGCTCCCATAGAGGGTCTAAAATCTGAAAGCCAAATGCCTTATTAAAAAGAACAATGGAAAATTCTCCTGTGCTCGCCAATGCCATCGCAGTGAGAATCCAGGTATTTTTACGTAACCCAGATAGGCGAGCAGCAATAGCAGCAATAGCAGCTTTAGCAATTAACGTCGCAAGCACCACCAAGCTAATAAAACCAAAATGATCAAACATCACTCCTGTATCTAACAATAAACCAACCGAAACAAAAAAGACGGTTAAGAAGAGATCCTTAAACGGTAAGACATCCGAGAGAACACGGTGAGAATAGATCGACTCACTCACTACCACACCTGCTGCAAATGCCCCTAAAGCCGCACTCAAACCCATTAAGCCACTCACTAGAGCAACGGCAGCACACATCCCCAAAACTGTTATCGTAAATAATTCTCTGCTCTTTGTCTTTGCTACAGCATCCAGCATCTGCGGAAGGCCGTAACGCGATAAAAGCCCCACCCCTATTAAAAACACCACACCCTTAAGAAAGGCATAGCCAACTTCAGTCACCCCGCCAGAACCCACAATCGCAGGAATCAACACCATGAATAAAATCGCCATGATGTCCTGAAAAATCGCAATCCCTAAAGTAACTCTAGACTGTGGACTCTCAGGTAAACCCAGATCCTGAAACGTCTTTAAGCTGACCGCAGTAGAGGATAAGGCAAACCCAAAACCTAACACCAAAGAAGTCGTCCAAGATAAACCACATAGATACGCTACCAAAAACGTAACTCCTATCGTCAAGCCAACCTGCACTCCCCCACCTACAAAAACAGCACGTTTCAAAAGCTTTAACTCCTTTAAAGAAAACTCTATACCGATAGTGAAAAGAAGTAGAACAATACCAATTTCTGATAAGGCATGAATAGCACTAGAATCCTCCATTCCCATCCAAGGAATCACGCCACTATTCCCTAAAACAATACCGCATAAAAAATAACCAACCAGTAAGGACTGCTTGAACTTCGCTAAAATCAATGAAACAATCACTACAGAGCTCAACACTAATGCCAGCAAAATAAAAACAGGAGGAAACCCTTCTGACGCTGCTATTATTTCTCTCATACTACTAACTTACGAATAGATCTCTTTTAGAACATCAAAAAAATTATTTTTTCGTCATTTTCTCAATCTAACAATTGTGAATAATCCTGAATAAATGCCCTTCTATTGTGGATAAAGAAAGAATAACTCCCAATAAGTTCACAAATGTGAATAAGCATGGCTAGATATGCCTACCTCCTAACTGATTATTCACATGCTATTAATCTCCTCTAGAGCTTACCTGGTATAGCATAAATCTATTATTTCAGGCTTATCCACATGATTAAGATTAATATATTTTTTGAAGTAAATTATTTCTTCTATCTAAGCGTGTGAATAAATCGAAAGGATTTCTCTTTTTTCATCACTCCATATTCTGTATAGTGAAGTATGAAAAAGAAAATTATAACGACTCTGATTCTCACCTGCTCTGTATTCTCACTCTCAGCAGAAAATACCGCAAATGATAAAAAAGCTATCAAGCTCTACAAGGAAGCTATCACCTTTGAGAAAAATGGAGATGTTTTATCAGCCATTGAGAAACTCAAATCAGCGACTGCTCTCTCCCCTAATTTTACTCAGGCAAAAAACCTTCATATCAAGCTCCATCGAAATAAGAGTAAGCTTCTCTATGCTCAAAAAGTCTCAAAGCTAAATAAAGTCATGATTAAAGAGGTCGACTTTGATGATGATTCTTTGGAGACGGCTTTAGAGAAATTAAAGTTACAAATTCAAGACTATAACGAAGTGAACAAAACCAGTTCCAACTCTAACTTCGTGGTCTTAGACAAGAATAAAGAATTTCAAAAATATAAGCTCAGATTAAACTTAAGAAATGTTCCTCTAAAAGTAGTTCTCGATAATATGATGAGCCTTATACAAGGGAGCTATAAGGTAGAAAAATATGCGATTAAGATCAGCTCAAATAGAGGGTAAGACTTTCTTTTAAGAGGATCATTCTTGTTTCATTAACATTCTTGATTACAAGAACTACATGCAGCTATATGAAAATCTTTGCACACTTCTTGGAGCCGATAAGGTCTCGAATGGTAAGAATGATAAGGAAATTCATTCTACAGACAAATGGTATGCAAAAGCTACGCCGGATGTGGTGGTTTTTGCTAAATCTACAGAAGATGTGGTCGCAGTTATGGAGTATGCAAATACGCATGCTGTGCCAGTGTACACGAGAGGTGCAGGAGTCGGCTATGTAGGAGGGTGTGTACCAGTGAAAGGAGGTATAGCGCTCTCTGTGTTTCAAATGAATGATATCCTTGAGGTGAATCCTGCCGATGGCGTCGCAGTAGTTCAACCTGGAGTGATCACTGGAGTGCTTCAGGAAAAAGTGAGGGAAATAGGATGGTATTATCCCCCAGACCCAGCGTCCTTAAAAGAATGCTCTATTGGTGGGAATATCGCTACTAATGCTGGAGGGCCGCGATGTCTGAAATATGGGGTTACTAAGAACTATGTGATGGGGCTTACAGTGGTGACCGGGAATGGAAAAGTGCTAAAGCTTGGGGGAAGGTGCCATAAGAATAAAACTGGATTTGATCTAGCATCTTTATTTGTCGGTTCTGAAGGCTTACTTGGAGTGATCACAGAGGCGACACTTAGGATCCTCCCCCACCCTGAGGCGAGAGCGATGATTGGTGCCTCCTTTCTTGATTTTTCCCAAGCTGCTGCCTGTGTGCAGTCGATCTTTGATTCTGGTCGTCTTCCCAGTGCCTTGGAGATTACAGATGCCTTTACGCTCAATGCGGCAAGAGACTATCTCGGAGAGGATAAACTCCCTCCTGGAGATGCCTATTTGATGGTGGAGATCGATGGGCGTAAAAATTCTGTCGAGAATGAGCTGAGAGAGCTTAAGGACTTTATTTTGGGTCAAGGTGCCCTAAGGGTGGATTTAGCCGCTGACGAGGAAGAATGCGAACGCATTTGGCAACTTCGGAGGGACTTCTCCTATTCACTTCGCAGTACTGGTCTGACAAAGCTCAATGAAGATGTGGTGGTTCCGCGTGGAAAGCTGGTGGAACTAGTCGCATTTACCGAACAGCTTCAGCAGGAAACTGGTATTGATATCGCCTGCTTTGGGCATGCTGGAGATGGAAATATTCATACCAATATCATGGTGGCAGACTACCATGATCCAGAAGTGAAGAAAAAAGCAGATAAAGCCGTGGATAAATTATTCAAATGGATCCTGGCAAACAATGGAGCAATCACTGGCGAACACGGAGTAGGTCTTGCCAAAAAACCTTGGATTAAAGAAGCTTTGGGAGAAGCTGTCTTTGAGTGTCACCTCAGCTTTAAACAAACTTTAGACCCTAAGAATATTCTAAACCCAGGGAAGTTCCTAGACTGAATCTAGAAGTAGCTTTGATGAAATAAAAAAGCACCTCGCAAAGAGGTGCTTTTTGAATGAAATTATTTAGCTATGGGTGACTATTCTTCAAGAGAAACGAGAGGTCTCATAGTAGGAATGAGTCCAAGGAAAGGCTCACCAGTTGAACCTTGAACAGACGCACGGCTTACGACTTCTGTTCCAATTGATCCACAGTGAGAATTTGGCTTAAACTTGCTTGTGCACTTATGCTTTTCTTTGATTGTTACTGTTTCAGTAGTTGGAACTTTAACAACCTTTGAGTAAGGAAGTCCGCCTTTTCCAGATGGATACACTGTTACTACTTGTTCCTTGTAGGTAGTTACATCTTTAGTAACGCTTTTGTAGCCTTTCGTGTGATTATTATCGATCCCGCAGCAGGATGCAAAAGCGAGGCCAGTAACAGTAAGAGCAATAAATTTCAGTGTAGTTTTCATATCTAATGGCGAATATGAGTAATAAATTTTAATCTAGCAATAAAAAAATTAAAAAGTTGTTAGTTATTTTTTTAAGGTAATTGGTTATCTTTTTTAAATTTTTTGTTCAAATAAGCGATCTGACAGTAAAAATTTCAATTTTTTCCTTAAGTTTAGCAAATTTTTTATGTGATTTACGATTTTGAATACGTGTTTTTTGGAATACTTTTTTATGCGTGGAGTGGCATCTTGAGTTCCTTTACTAAGAGCCTTAATTACTTTTGCTCTTATACCTTCTTTTAAGCTTGTATGCGTTTGATATGGGCGGGTTATGAGATTGTAATTTTTGAAGCCCCAGAGTTTTTTTCCAAAGAGAGTTATTTAAACCGGCTTACTCCTTTGTTCTCCCCTACCCTAGTGTGGACTCTATAAGAATCGATTAGGTATAAATTATTGTTCTTTTAGTTCTTTTGGAATAGGTGGATTAAACGTGGTAGGAGAATTTGATTTAGTATCTTTCTCTGTAGTTGCTTCCTCTCTTTGCTGATAATGACTAAGCTTATGGAGGTGTCTCCAGCGGGATAAAGACAGTTGGTGTTCTTTAAGAGAGGTTAAATTTGGCCATATTTGCTTAATGGCATCTCTTATCATGAGTGCGACCTTTTTACTATGTAGGCTCTTTGATTGATTGAGAAATCTGCTATAGAGGAGGGTGCGACTAAGCCTGTCAGAGATAAGGCTGTCATCAAGAGGTTTGATGCTTTTTTGAGCGGTATAGCTTTTATTGAGCTCTTTTGCCAGTTCGTTCGTTGAGTCGAGTTGTATAGCTAGAGAAAGGAGCATCGCGTTTGCCCTTAATTCGATTGCTGTGAATTCCTGTTTCCGCTGTGTAAGTAGGCTGAGGAAATGAGAGAGTTCTGCGATTTGGTTCACATCTAGTCGAAGTCGTGTGATATCAAAAGAAATATGATTTGAAGGAGGATGGTATTGGACAGCTTTTACTTGTACAGTCAAGAAGAGCAGGCAGAAAGAGAGGGTGTTGAATGTTGATCTCATGCTTAAAGAATGGAAACAGGAAGTTTTTTAAGAATTTAGGCTAGAGGGGACAAGTCTAAAGTCTTGTTCATTTTATTGGGTTCGATTAATTTTACTACCTGATGGGGCAATTAAATTATATATCTATTGAGGAGGTGATGTTTTTTGACACGGATATTGGGCAGGTGATTCATAACCTGGCTTATCTGAGGATGATTGAAAGTAACCGTACCAAGCTTGCAGGATTGATGGGGATGGATTTGAAGAGTATGGCAAAAGAACAGCTATTTCCTGTCCTGCTTAAAACTGAGGCAGATTATTTACGGGCGGGAACACTGGGAGATGTTCTCAGGATTGAGGGTAGCCTGAGTAAAGTGGAGAAGGTACGTTTTTGGTGTGAGTTCAAGGTGATCAGGCAGAGTGACGAAGCGGTACTAGTTAACTGTGTCCAGTCTTTGGCTTTGGTGAAAATGCCTGAGGGGAAGCCACAGAGACTGCCTAAGGAGTGGAAAGAACAGTGGGGTTAATGTTCCACGTGGAACACATTTGGAGGTTTAGGCTTTTTCCTCTGTGCTAGAGCTGTGCTTCTCTATCCAGATAGAGAGTAGGGTGATGTCTGCGGGTGTGAGCCCTGAGATACGTGAGGCTTGCCCAAGGGTGGCTGGTCTTAGGTCACTGAGGCGTTGCTTAGCTTCTTGTTTCATCCCCACAATATCTGTATATTGAAGATCTACAGGAATTTTTTTCTTATCGATTTTAGATAGTTTATCGACTTGGCGCTGCTGTCGCTCAATGTGCCCCTCATACTTAAAATCAGTTTCGAGAATAGGCCAGAGTTCCACGTGGAACTTATTAAGGATTTTTTCTGGAAGATCCTCCCAGCGGTTTTCTGCTCTTCTGAACCAATGATCTAGCTTCACATTCTCATGTGCTACCTTACGAATATACTCGGAAGCCTGAGCTAGGTCATGGATTTTTTGATTAGTAAAAGTGATACGTTCTTTATCGACTGCTCCAATATCTGCAGCTCGTGGGGTAAGTCTGAGATCTGCATTATCCTGTCTAAGGAGGAGCCTGTATTCTGCACGGCTAGTGAACATACGATAGGGCTCTGTGCAGCCTTTTGTGACGAGGTCATCGATCATGACCCCGATATAAGCCTCGTCTCTGCCTAAGACAAAGGAAGCCTCTTCCCGGACCTTCAGAGCAGCATTGATGCCTGCCATGAGCCCTTGAGCGGCTGCTTCCTCGTAACCAGAGGTGCCATTGATCTGCCCTGCAAAGAATAGATTCTCGATACGCTTAGTCTCTAGGGTGGGAAAGAGCTGTGTGGGTGGGCAGTAGTCATACTCGACCGCATACCCAGGTCTGACAATTTCTGCATTCTCTAAGCCTGCAATGGTATGGAGAAATTCTAGCTGAACTTCATAAGGGAGAGAGGTAGATACGCCATTAATATAATACTCATTGGTGTGCCTGCCTTCAGGTTCGAGGAAAACTTGATGCCGTTCTTTCTCAGCAAACTTCACAACCTTATCTTCGATAGATGGGCAGTAACGAGGACCGAGAGACTCGATACGACCAGAATACATGGGGGATTTATCGAGATTATTAGCGATTACTTCATGTGTTTGCGTATTGGTCCAAGTGATCCAGCAAGGTATTTGTTCCACGTGGAACAGACCGTTTTCATCGCTACCGTTGAGAGTAAATATATCGTTGGGGTTCTTCTTCAACGTTTGTGGCATGTAAGAAAAGAGAGGAGGGGGAGTGTCTCCGTCTTGGCGGTCACACTTGGAAAAATCGATAGAGCGCCCATTGATACGGCAGGGAGTCCCTGTTTTGAATCGCTCTACCTCGAACCCTAGCTCTTTAAGAGAATCGCTGACAGTGGAGATAGCATCGCCCATTCGTCCGCCTTTTTCATTCTTCAGGCCAACATGCATGAGACCTCGCATGAATGTTCCCGCACTGAGAATGACAGTGCGTGCTCGAATCTCCATCTGGAGAGAAGTTCTGACCCCTACAGTTTTATCTCCTTCGGTGAGAATCTCTGCGACGTTTCCTTGGTGGAGTTCGAGGTTTTCCTGAGACTCTATCACATGCTTCATACGGAATTGGTATGCCTTCTTGTCACACTGGGCTCTTGGTGCTCTGACGCTAGGTCCTTTTTTCATGTTGAGCATACGCCATTGGATAGCTGTGGCATCGGTATTCAGTGCCATGGCTCCACCGAGAGCATCAATTTCTCTTACCATGTGTCCTTTTGCCAGCCCTCCAATAGCGGGGTTACAGGACATGGCACCAATGGTATCAAGGTTCTGGGTAAGCATCGCTACTTTACAACCCATCCGGGATGCGGCGAGTGCTGCTTCGATACCTGCGTGTCCTGCTCCGATAACGAGGACATCATAATGTGTGGGATGAACGAACATATATAGCTCAGATTTTAGCGGAGGATTTGTTATTCTGAACGAGGTTTCAAGGCTTAATTACCTTAAGCTTGTATTCCTTAAGGCTTTGCTGAGTTTCAGGAGTGGTATTTGTGAGGTGTGGAACGTATTTATATTTACAATGTAAATATAAATGGCTTTTAAGACACTTCTCACTTTTCTGCTGAAAGTCCTATTTTGATACTTAAGTTGCTGGACTGAACTAAGTCTTTTCAAATCACCTGTTGAAGGTTAGACTGAATCTACTGTAGTGTTAGAATTTTTTAATGAGCATTGGCGTAGTGCGGTGGAGATACTTCTCCTGTGGGTGGGTGTGTACCAGATTTACCGCTCATTCCGTGCGACACGTGGAGCGCAGATTTTGGTTTCTTTGCTCATCCTTCTTATTGTTATTACACTTGTAGCATACTTGTTAGATCTAACAGTTATTGGATTTATTTTGACGCGTTCGGTCTTGTTTATTGCGTTCTCTTTAATCGTTGTGTTTCAGCCTGAGATACGTAGTTTACTCGCTAAATTGGGTAGCTCGCAGTTCTTCATGTTTAATCGCTATGAACGCGTAGAGTTCATGGAGGCCTTTATTGAAGCGGTGATAGAGCTTTCTAATAAACGAATAGGTGCTTTGTTTGCGATGGAGAGAAGCATCAGTCTGAAAGAGCAGCGGGAGACGGGGATTGAGCTTAATGCGGAGTTTTCTAAAGAGCTGGCGTTGACGATTTTCTTCCCGAAGACGGCGTTACACGATGGAGGGATGATTATCTCTGGGCGGAAGGTGGCGGCGGCGGGTTGTGTCTTTCCTGTTAGTGCAAAGGAGCTGAAAGATCGAACTTTAGGTTTAAGACACCGTGCTGCGATAGGTCTTACGGAGATCACAGATGCGGTGGCGGTGATCGTGAGCGAGGAAACGGGGACGATCTCAGTGGGGATCGATGGAGAAATTTATAAGGATTTAAAAACGACAGAGCTTCGAGAGAAGCTAGAAATGGTATTCATTCCAGAGGAACAAGATCATGCGGAAATTACTGAAGAACAATCTGCCAGAGAAAATGGCGTCGCTAGTGATAGCGATAGCGATATGGTTTCTGATTAAAAACGAGACTAAAACGCAGCCTCAAACACGTGAGGACCTAGGGACGAAAGAGGTAGTTGAGCAAAAGTAGCACTTGTAAATTACAGGTGGGCTTTTAGCGTGCGCCTCTGAGCACAAAGGGGAAAGTTATCATGGAAGAGAAAAAAGGATTTTTTATCACGGGAACAGACACAGATGCTGGAAAGACCTACGTCAGTGATTTACTTATTCGTGCATTCCGTGCAGAGCGGGTCGATGCAGTGGGTTACAAGCCAATCTGCTGTGGGGAGAGAGATGATGCGGAGTATTTACGCCTAGCCTCTGAGGAGAGAGTGACGATCGATGAGGTGAATCCCATTTGGTTAAAGACACCTGCTGCGCCTCATGTGGCAGCAATGTTTGAGAATATTTCTATCGAGCCATCTCAAGTGAAAGAAGGGTATGATCTAGTGGCGAGTAAGGCGTCTGTAGTGATCGCTGAAGGGGCAGGTGGATGGATGGTCCCAATAGCGGGAATGGACTACACAGTGGGGCATATGGCTAAGGATTTAGGCTTACCAGTGATCCTTGTAGTGGGAAATCGTTTAGGAGCTCTGAATCATACGATTTTAACCATCCAATCGATGCGTGCGATGGGAGTGGAGCCTGTGGGTCTTGTGTTTAATAATCTGGTTGAAGAGCAAGATACGGCTTGTATTACCAATAAAGGAATCATCGAAGATATGATGGGAGTAGAGGTACTCACAGATGTGATTCGTGGGCAGCAGGAAATAGAGGCTTGGCCGTTTTTAGATATTTTAGGATTATAGTGAAAGGAGAAGAGCGATGATAGACATGCTTGTTAGATTATATGAATTAGAAGACCCGGCAGAGATGTATGCAAGGGTAGAGGAGCAAGGAATCATATTGCGCAGAGCGCGTGCTTATGAGCGGCATATCGTGGCGGATTGGGTTGGGAAGAATTTTTCTCCAAAGTGGGTCAGTGAGGTGAAGATTGCATTTTCACGTCAGCCTGTGAGCTGCTTTATTGCTACGAAAGATAAAGAAATCCTTGGCTTTGCCTGCATAGAGACATCCTCTAAAGCGTTTTATGGCCCTACTGGAGTCAGTGAGGAGGCTAGAGGCACAGGGATTGGAAAAGCATTACTTTACCAATCTATGTATGCTCTACGAGAGCTAGGCTATGTGTATGGGATTATCGGAGGAGTGGGCCCAAGGGAATTTTACGAGAAAGCGATTGGGGCAGTCGAAATTCCTGGGAGTGATCCTGGAATTTACCGTGATATTCTTCCAGACCCGAATTAGAGATAACTAGCAAATACGATTATGCAAGATCCTACTTACGTTAAAAATGCGTTCCAAAAAATTGCGGATAAGTATGTGGTAACCAACCATGTTTTAAGCTGCGGGACAGATATTCTCTGGCGAAAAAAAGTCGGTAGAATAGTCAAAAAATGGCAGCCTAGCGTGATCTTAGACGTTGCTACAGGCACTGGAGATTTGGCGTTAGAGGTACAAAAATACTGCCCTGATGCAGAGTTGATTGCCTCAGATTTTTGTCCAGAGATGTTAGAGCATGCTAGTCGTCGTGGAGTGAAGGACACCCGCGTGGTAGATGCGATGCAGATGCCTTTTGAAGATGATTTTTGTGATCTCTTAACGGTGGCTTTTGGCCTGCGTAATATGGCTAGTTATCCAGATGCATTAAAGGAGATGAGTCGGGTCACTAAGCCTGGTGGGCGACTTCTTATTCTTGATTTTTCCCTCCCTAAGGGAGTTTTGGCTAAGCCTTATGAGTTTTATTTAAACAAGGTTTTACCAAAAATAGCGGGTCTGATCACGGGAGAGCGGGGAGCCTTCGAGTACTTAGCTGGTTCGATTGATCAGTTTCCGAGTGGTGAAGAGATGTGTCAGCTTATTGAAAGCCAAGGGTATAAGGATGCACAAGTGCAGCCATTGAGCGGAGGCATCGCTTCTATCTATACGGCGGTGAAGGCGTAGCTGTCGTAAATTTATCTTTTCTAACAATATTTAGAGGGACATAGTAGAAGCCATGAAAACTTGGACATGCACAGATAGAATCATCGCGCCTTCTCTTTTAGCAGCCGATTTTGGACGTATTCAGGAGGAAACCTCAAGAGCCATTCATGCTGGCGCTGACTGGCTTCACTTAGATGTGATGGATGGACACTTTGTGGAAAATATTTCCTTTGGCCCAGCGGTGATCAATGCAATCCATGAGACCAATGATTTTTATCTCGATGTGCATTTGATGATTTCCCGTCCAGATCATTATTTACCAAGTTTTGTAGAGGCAGGGGCAGATATGATTACCGTCCATGTAGAGGCCGAGCATGATGTGGCAGAGACCTTAAAAAAAATCCGAGAAGCCGGCTGCCAAGCAGGGCTCGCACTGAACCCTGCAACCTCGATGGAAGAAGTGAAGCCTTTCCTTGAGCTGGTAGACCTAATTTTAGTCATGACTGTCGTGCCAGGGTTTGGGGGGCAGTCGTTTATGGAAGAAACGATGCCTAAAGTGCAGCAAGCCGCAGCTTGGAGAGAGGAACTAGGCTACGTATACCATATCGAAGTGGATGGAGGTATTGGTGAGGATACAGCAAAAATAGCCGCTGCTGCGGGAGCAAATGTCCTTGTAGCGGGCTCCTCCACTTTCAAAGCTCCAGATATGGCAGCTGCAGTTATGCAGATAAGAAACGCGTAAGTACCTTCACTTTATTACAGAGAGATTTCTCTTAATGTACTTACTCTCTTAAAAGTAAGAATAGAATGTGGAAGCCAGCGAAAATATCAGAGCATAAATCGTAGATCTTATTTATTTCTCCAAGAGAGGATAAGGTAATAATTTATATTTTATCGGAATAAAAATAGGGAGCAAGTGCTCTTAATGGTGTAGCTACTTGAAAAGCTAACCTGCCGAATAGGAACTACACAAACTCAATTAAATATTCAGATTATGAAACTAATTAAAATGATAATGATGTTTGCAGCTTTAGCTGTAAGTTTACATGCGGCCCCTAAGGAAACAGAAGCCGCTTTAGGTGGTTACTGCCCAGTGTGCTACATTGCTGCAGGAAAAGCTAACTTAGGTAGCCCTGAAATTACTTCTGAAGTAAAAGGTAAGACTTATCAGTTTGTGAGTGCAGAGACGAAAGCTCTCTTCGACGAAAACCCTGCTAAGTTCCTTCCTCAGTATGATGGATTTTGTGCGTATGGAATGAGCCTCGGTAAAAAGTTCGAATCTGATCCTACAGTTTTCAAAGTTATGGATGGTAAAGTGTATTTAAATAAGAATGCTAAAATTGGTAAGCTATTTGCTGAAGGTACAGCAGCACATATCACTAAAGCTGATCAAGAATGGAAAAAAATCGAGATGGCTATGAAAAAGTAGACTTTTGATATCTCATTAGATGAATCGTCCATTGCCTTAGGTAATGGACGATTTTTTTGTATAGAATATGTGCTGTAAATAATGCCTGTTTGCACATAGATAACTGTAATAATTACTGTTTATCATTTGCTGTATAAATAATTAAACCTCTAAACATAAGGTTGTTATAGATTTATTAAAGTTCGGTATATGAACTGCGAGAACTATGGCACTATGAAAAATAATAAGAAAATATGTATAACGACGGTGTTATCTATTTTAGGTTTTTCTTCCTTACTAGGAGAAGAGGTGTCAGTAGAGGCTCCTCAGTTTGATACAATCCCTGAATTTTATCAGGTGATTTCTGGTCAGCTCAATAGCTTGAACCCTAGGAATGGAGCATACACTAAAATTGGTAACAAAATTGAGTCCTATAATGCAGCTGGCTATAATGTCTTAGACGGCTATGCATACGGATGGGGGAGGTTTGCCCCTTTTAAGGATCAGCTGATTCGAATTCATGGAGATAACAGTTTTGAATCTTTGGGAAAACCAAGGGCAGTGGGGGCGGAATCACCCACTCTGAGCCTATACGCAGGAGATATGGACGATGAGGGGAACCTCTGGGTGCGAGGAGATAAAATGAAGAGCCCGGCATTGATGAAAATTAATGTTGCATCTAACACGTATGAAATGGTGCCTTTTTTGGGTCCAGATCCCGGTGCAGTAGCGGATTTGGTTTACCAGAAAAAAGAGGGAAAAGCCTATTTCTTTGGGTGTCGTAACCAAAGTCTCTATCTTTGGGATGTCAGCACTCAGCAGGTGACACGTAAAGATGTGGCTAACCTTCCACCGGGAAGAAGAATCTACGGTGCTGCATACACAGATAAAGGGGGAAACCTTTATGTGAGTGATAATGAGGGAGGAGTCTATCAGATTTTAAATTATCAGACAGACTCACCGAGGGCCGTATTTCTCATCGCGAGTGTGAAAACAGGAAATAATGATGGGTTTAGTAACCCTAATTACGATAGCCCTATTATCATTCCTGAAAACCAGGCTCCAAGTATTGTCGTGGAAGATGAGCAAATTCGTTATACGAATAAGGGCATAGAGATTGATGCCTCTGTAGAGGATGAAGGTTTACCCTTTGAGGGAGATGGCCTGGTAGTGAAGTGGACACAGGGATC
>JALZVA010000111.1 GCA_023301335.1 Akkermansiaceae bacterium | reverse complement strand
CCCCCAATTTTTGGAGATTTGATTTTATCAAGGTAAGAGATTTACTGAGATTTTATTGTATTCCCCAGCAAATACTCCACTTGTTACCTTATATTTATAGGATGAGACGGGATATCGTCTGGGGTATCCCAAGTAAGATCTGGACCACTACTCATAAGAAAATAAACATCATTCCCTAGCTCAACGTCCCTCCTGTTTGAGTTAGCTAAAGGGACAGCACCAGTTACAATCATTCCATCCAAGTCTCTGTCCACCGTACAAAAATAAGCCCTCCCCCATGGGTCACTTAAACCAATTGCTACATTGTTGGCATCACGTGTAATACCTCCTCGAACACTTGCCTTAGTTAAATCTTTTGCCGTAGCTGTTTTAAAATATTTTTTCTTCGTTGTGCTAAAAGCACCAGCATTATTTGCGCGATTTCCATCTACCGACATGTAGAGCAAATCATGTCTGTTATTGGCCCACAATCTTCCATTATCCTCAGGATCTCGATCAATCGTAGTAAATGCGCCAGTGTTATCCCTAAAAAAATTTATTCCATAGGTAGAAGTATGGTGATCGTCTGTAAACAGACGATGCGCTTCTATCGTCTGCTTCATCTGCCCTTTACATTGCGTCGCTCTGGCAGAGTTCATCAATCTTGTTCCAATCGGTATAGAAATTGATGCTACAACTGCAATAATAGCAATGACAACAAGTAGTTCCACAAGAGTGAAACCTGAGTGATTTACAAATTTATTAGCTTTAATTTTCATGATTTTTTAAGATTAAACATATGTACTACGTAAATACATTGCTATTTTTAACAACGATATAATTCATTTAGGTATCACATAAATAAAGTCTATCAACAGAAAAAATCACCTGGTGCGCTACTTTTTTATCCGTCTATGGCTTGAGCATCCCTTTCTTCTTGTAGAGTTAACTCTCACCCATTGAGACTGATGCCCCTAAGTTATACGAGTTCCGTAAACACGTAGCTATTTTTTACGAAGATATATTGCAAATCCAAGCAAACAAAGAGCACCAATCAATAGAATAACCCACACATATGATCCCCCCTCAGGGCTTGCATACGCTTCAGCATCTACGGATACACTGTAAGTTGGCTCACCTTCATTCCATTCCATTGTCATAGAAATGTCATCTTCCGTGCCACTTTTTCCATCACGTCCTGGTGAACGCATCACATAGCTATCTTCTTTTTTATCGAATTCATACGAATTTTCCCATCCATCTAAGATCTGAATATCTCCTCCGGAGGAATTTTCACCCGCTGATTTATCTAAGTATTTTTGAACCTTCTTAAGGAGGTTCTCATTAAATTCTTCTTCAGTTCCCTTAGCCTCTATATAAGCCTCCAAACTTTGAAAATTTTGTTCCATCTTTCCAAGAGTATCTTGAGATTCAATTGTTTTAACCATCGTGTGTTTCGTAAATTAAGTTTTCGCACCTGCACCACATAATTTGACACACCCTCAGTCCAGTCCAAAATTATCACTTTCCTCTTTTTTCTGGGCTCCTCTCTATTTATTACTTTAATTAAACTTTCTCTGAAGCGAAAAGGCACTACTATCCCTCAACTAAGCAAAAAACACTTATGGCAGAACATTTCATCTCAGGCTACCCTTCCGTTGAACATCTCATAAAAAAAGCCAAATCTCGCATGCCAGGTTTTGCATACGATTATTTAGCAGGAGGTTGTTTTACCGAAGTGAATCTCGACGTGAACAAGCAAGATATCCGTGATGTCCAGCTGAAACCTTGGTACTTACGTGACTATGCGGGTAGTGAGCTTAAGACTGAGCTATTTGGAGAAACCTATGACGCGCCCTTTGGCGTGGCACCAGTCGGGCTACAAGGCTTAATGTGGCCGAAATCATGCGAATTCCTAGCGCAAGCAGCGAAAGATCATAACCTCCCCTTTGTCCTTTCCACCGTTGGCACTGCAAGTATCGAGAAAATTTCTGAAATCACCGAGGGGAAATTCTGGTTCCAGCTCTACCACCCAGCAGAGAATGACCTCCGTGACAAACTCTTAGAAAGAGCCTGGGAAGCAGGATGTAGAACCTTGGTCATCCTCGCCGACACGCCAACCTTTGCCTACCGACCTAAAGAAATACGAAATGGTCTCTCGATCCCACCAAGAATGACGCTGCGTAACATCGCCCAGATGTGCACCCGCCCTACCTGGTCATTCAGTCAACTCTTCGCTGGTGCACCTGAGTTCCAAACCATGAAACCATACATTCCAAAAGGCCTCAGCATGAAGCATCTCGGGTTGTTCATGAACAAAACATTTTCAGGCAGACTTACAGAAGCAAAAATAGCTCCTATCCGCGATAAGTGGAAAGGGAAGCTCGTTATCAAGGGAGTCGTGAACCCAGAGGATGCAGAGATCGCAGTCAAACACGGGCTAGACGGAATGATCGTCTCCAATCACGGAGGCAGACAACTTGATCGAGGAGAGTCCACCATAAAACCACTCACCCGCCTTGCCCCAGAGTTTAAAGGAAAAATCAAGATCATGATGGACTCCGGTCTCCAGTCTGGTGCGGATATTGCCTCAACTATCGCTTCAGGAGCAGAGTTCACCTTTATGGGTCGTACTCCGATGTATGGCGTCTGTGCCCTTGGGAAACATGGCGGGCACCACACATTTGAAATGCTAAAGAAACAAATTCAACAAGTCATGGAGCAGGTCGGTTGTGAAACTATCGCAGACCTCCCTCAGCATCTTCTAGACTAATTCTGTCCAACGGCACCAGTTCTCATCTGAGAACACATCGAAAAAGAGACGCATGACAAACACGCAAGATAAGGATCAGAAAAAACGCAAACGCGTCAACGTCCGCCGCCCCGATGTGATGGAAATCGTCGAGCAGGAAGTGGCCAGACACTACACTTCTTCTCTCGTAGAGAAGGTGAAAGCGAACCATGGCGGAGTCACCATTGGAAACACGACGGTGATTTTAGCACAGCAATTTGGGTTTTGCTACGGAGTGGAAAGAGCTATCGACCTCGCCTATGCTTCACGCCGTGTCTTCAGCGAAAACAATATCTACCTCATTGGGGAAATCATTCATAACCCCGAGGTCAATGAGCAGCTAGAGGAAATGAAGATCGTCTCTCTCCCTTGGCAGCAAATGGATGAACAGTATGACAAGCTTGGGACAGATGATGTCGTCATCGTCCCTGCCTTCGGAGCTCCTATTTCCTTCATGGAAAAACTGGAGAAACAAGGCGTAGCAGTCGTGGATACCACCTGTGGTGACGTCATGAAAGTGTGGAGAAGGGTCAACGGCTATGCAAAAAATGGGATCACCTCGATTATCCACGGAAAGAAAGGACACGAAGAAACCCGCGCCACAGCATCACGCGCACTCGGAAAAGATAAAGATGGACACTACCTCGTCGTCCTCACACTCGATGACACCGACTACGTTATTAACTATATGCTCAATGGTGGAGACAAGGCAGCTTTTCTAGCACGATTTAGCGGCGCTACCTCAGAGAATTTCGACCCCGATGCGCACCTCGAACAAATAGGTGTCGCAAACCAAACGACCATGCTGAAAAGCGAGACGGAGAACATCCAAAAACTTTTCCGTGAAGCTATCATCAATAGAGATGGGAAAGATGAAAAATTTCAAGTTTTTGACACAATCTGCGGAGCCACACAGGAGCGTCAAGATGCTCTCTTCCAGCTTCTAAAAAACGATATGGATGCACTCCTTGTCGTAGGTGGGTATAACTCTTCTAACACCACTCATCTCGTGGAAATCGGACAAGAGCATCTCCCTACATTTTTCATCAGAAATGCTTCTAACATCGAATCTCTTGAGCGGATTATTCATTTTGACATCGAGCAGAAAACACTTGTCCCCAGAAGCTACTCTGAGCTGTTAGATCCAGAGAAGAAAATCATCATTGGGATCACCGCAGGAGCATCCTGCCCTAGTAATTTAATCGAAGCAACCATGGTGCGTGTATTCGAGCTCCGTGGAATTAAAAAAGAAACCGTTTTAACACAATAACAAGTATATGAAATTAGGAATCATTGGATGCGGAAATATGGGAAAAGCTATCGCTGGCGGAGCTCTTAGCAGTAAGGCGGTCGATAAAGATAATCTCTACATCAAAGACTACTCAGCAGAAGCTACCAAAGCCGCTGCAGACCATCTCAACGCTCATGCCTGTGCCTCGATGGCGGAGTTGATTGAAAAAACCGATACCATCATCCTCGGAGTGAAGCCACAGACCCTACTCGGCGTCCTT
>JALZVA010000110.1 GCA_023301335.1 Akkermansiaceae bacterium | reverse complement strand
TCCGTGTCGAAAAAAAACCAGAGACTAAAGAGCATGCGTGGATACCAGATTTCTACGCCCATGCTTACGCTATCTATGATGAGATAGAGCTCAGCTTAGAACCATCAGGGAACTATCCCACCTCAGAGGTAAAGCGCAACCGTGCTGCGGAAATGGACGCACTGAATATCCTCTACGCCTTAGATCTCCAACCCTTCAGCGGACACCCTCCACAGGCATTAAAAAAGTTGGCGAAAGCTCCCGTTGAGGCCACCTGCTGGGCTCCTAATAAAAAAGAATGGCCCGTAGCAGATTACTACTGGCAGCGCTTTAGACATGAGGCGACTCTAGCATTGGAGAAACGTGGCTGGAGCGTAGAGTTCTCTCATCAAGTCGCCCTAAGACCTTTAGTATTTAAAGCAGAAGGCTGGCGTGCTGAAATGGTCGAAGAGGGGAAGGGCTGGTTCTCACTCTCCGCAGGCTTTGAGATCGATGGAGAACAATTTGAGATTCAGCCGATTCTAGCAACCTTGTTAGAATACGATTTCATGGAGCTGACCGAGGGAATGCCGAAGGGACAGGAGTTTCTTATTTTTCTTCCAGATGGAAGGGCTCTAGCAGTCCCCGTGGGAAGATTTCGTCACCTGATCACAACACTTGGGCATTTGATAAGCTTTAAATTTAACGATGGGCCGATTAAGATCCGGGAGATCGACGCCGCACAGTTAGCCTCGGATGATAGTTTGGAGTTAGATAGTCCAGAGGTGTTAGATGAATTGGTGGAGCGAGTGAAGTCTGCGAGTTTGGTTGATGAAGTGAATCCTCCCCCCTCATTGAATGCGGATTTAAGATCCTATCAGCTGGAAGGTTTTCGCTGGATGCAGTTCCTTGTTAAACATCGCTTGAATGGCATTCTAGCCGATGACATGGGGCTGGGGAAAACACTCCAAACCATCGCCCACATCCTTGCGGAGAAAGATTCGGGAAGAGACACCTCACTCCCGAGCCTAGTTATAGCCCCGACCAGTGTGGTGATGAACTGGCAGAGAGAGATTAGTAAATTCACAGAAGGGCTTAGTGTTTTAGTATTACAGGGTGGCAGTAGGCATGGCTTGTTTGCTCAGATACAACAAGCTGACGTGGTGCTGACGTCCTATGCCCTTATCCATCGAGACATTGAAAAATTTGAAAAAGAGCTATTCCACCTCGTCGTCTTAGATGAAGCCCAACACATCAAAAATCCCCAGGCACAAGTGAGCCAAGCAGTGAAGAGACTAAACTCGAATCACCGACTATGCCTTTCGGGCACCCCAGTGGAAAACCACCTAGGGGAGCTATGGTCGCTGATGTCCTTCCTAATGCCGGAGCTACTCGGAGCACAAGACTCCTTTAACGAAACATACCGTACCCCAATTGAAAAATCCCAAAACCAATCAGCCAAAGATAGCCTCAACCGCCGAGTCGGCCCCCTCATCCTACGCCGCACCAAGCATGCTGTAGCAAAGGAGCTCCCCCCGAAGACAGAGATCGTCCACACCGTGCAGATGACCAACGAGCAAAAGGACCTCTACGAAACTGTGCGGGCAACGATGGATAAGAAAGTGCGGCAGGCGCTCGCAGCCAAAGGCAGAGAGGCACAAATCATCTTCTTGGACGCACTACTGAAGCTTCGCCAGATTTGCTGCCATCCATCTCTGTTAGAAAATAACCAAGACGCCACGCAGTCAGGAAAGTTTGAGTATCTCATCGATCTCCTCACCACTTTGCGGAGTGAGGGACACCGCACCCTCATATTCTCACAGTTCACCTCGATGTTAGATCTGATTGAAGCATACCTTAAATCAGAAGAGATCAGCTACCTAAAGTTGACAGGAGCCACCAAAAATCGTCAGGACCTAGTAGAGCGATTCCAAGGCGGAGAAGGGGAGGTCTTTCTCATCTCTCTCAAAGCCGGCGGAACAGGCCTGACACTCACAGGAGCAGACAATGTCATCCACTACGACCCCTGGTGGAACCCCGCCGCAGAAAATCAAGCAACCGATAGAGCCTACCGTATCGGCCAAGATAAACCCGTCTTCGTGCACAAACTGATCTGTGAAAGCACAGTGGAGCAAAGAATTCAGCAAATGCAGGCAAAGAAAAACACCATCGCCGATAACATCCTAGATGGTGCCACAGACGGCTTTAAGGTAGACGAGCAGCTACGGAGAGATCTGTTTGACTAATTCTCTGGATAGAGATCCTTCAGGCATTGTGTTCCAGCTGTAAGCTTGAAAAAATTATATTCACCATCTAGCTCTGTGGAGAGAATATACTGGAAGTGAAGCTGGAAGCGATTTTTCTTAATATTACGATAACCTTCTTCAGAGAAGCACTTAAAAAATCTAGCAGGAAAAAGACGTGGTAGGTGATCCTCTTTTAGCCCAGGCCAGTCATCGATCATACTCATGGGGTCGATCATACTGAAACTAGGCCCGTCAACGCGAGCTGCGATGTCGATCCAGTCTACTTGCTTTTGAAGGGAGACATTCTTTAAGGCATTTCTGAATCCTGTGTTCCCAGGGTGTGAGGCTATAAAAGGAAGACTCCCTCCAAGAGTAACAAGAGAAACATTAGCTTTACGTGTGCCTAGATCAGGGTCGTCATTAAGTGTCTGTGATATGAGCTCGGTTCCCATGACTGTTCCGAAGCTATGGCCTATAAGTAATATTTCGTCATACTCGGCTGATTCATCTAAGCGTGTTAACTCCTTTGATAATTCCTGCATTCTTGGAGTGAAATTGGAGTCTTTACGGTATTTTTGTAAACCTCCGAATGTGATAGAGCGGATGACCCAGTAATGATTCCACTTCTGGTCGATGAGTCTGCCAATATAGAGCGGAGCGCAAAATACAAGGGCTGCTACTAGGATGCGTATAGAGAGGTGCCATTCACTGAAGAACAAGATGCTAGCTGCTGCACCTACTCCAAGCAGTAGGGTGGCTACAATGATAAAAAGGGGGTAGCTGGCAGCGACCATCGTAGGCCAATTTACCTTCCATCCCTTCCAAAAAAGACCGGTACGAAGGAGCTCGTAATACCCTGTCCAAGTGTCTTTTAGGATATCCCATTCGTTCTTAGCCCAGTTGTTCTTGATGATGTCATCGTAGCTGAAGACGTGATAGTCTGTCTCACATTTGTCTCCGCTAGCTGCTGTCCACTCGATCTTCCATTGGTTAATATGGTCAGACTTCTTGGTGCGTTTAGAAACTTTTATAGTGTTATCTGTTAGATCTAGTTGCTTCTTACCCTCTGAGCGATACATAGCATGATAAAATCGGGCTCCTCTGGGGTCAAAGCCACAGAAATAGCAGACGGCTCTCTTGGATACTTTCATACGTGTATAGATATGGTTATATGTTTGATACTTTGTGAACCTCCCTAATTATTTATTGAGCAGCAGGGAACACAGTGGGATAAGTATCGTCATATCAGGCTATTTATTTGTTAAATGGGCATTCCTCATTGGAGTTACTTGTTTCATTGGGAGCTGATTTAAATAGCTTTTCTTGGGGTATGCCAGAGTCTCTCCTGACGAGGGCAATTTTAATCCCATTGAGTGAGCGTAACGTGAGGCGAGCGATGGGATCAGGAGTATGCTCACTGACAGGTTTTATTCGGTATTTCTTGGTTATCGAAGATAGGATAAGAAGAGCTTCTTGAAGCGCGAATCCTGCCCCAATGCAAATACGAGGGCCTTGGCTGAATGGTAGATAAGACCCGCTATTTTTTTTGCTTTCACCGTTGGAAAAACGCTCAGGACAAAAAGCGTGGGCATTCTCCCATACTTTCTCTCTTCTATGAATTAGCCACGGATTGATATTCACTGTAGTACCAGGTGCTACAGTGTGGCCTGCCACTGGGCACTTTCCTGTTGCTTCACGAGATAGTTGCGTCACAGGAGGGTATAGTCTCAGCGTTTCTTTGAAAATATCCCTAGCCTTTTTGAGCTTAGACGTTTCTCTGAAAGTAGGTAACTGATTTTGTCCAAAAATATTTTGAGCTTCCGCTGCTAACGCTTCTGTGTGCTCAGGTTGATTAGACAAAATATAAAGAGCCCAGCTTAATGCACTAGCCGAGGTCTCGTGCCCAGCTAGAAAAAGCATTACAATTTGGTCAATCAGCTCTTTAGTATTAAACTTCGTTTTTGTTTCCGGGTCCTCAGTATCCATTAGAGCCTCGAGAATATCGCCATAGTTTGTTTCGCCGTTCTTCTCAATGAACTCTTTATGCCTTTCTTTGATAATCTCTCCTATGAAATTTCGTATCTGCCGTCCTCTTCGTTTCCAGATGATATAGCTTCTTAGTGATACCCATTTAGGAAGTCTAAAAAGCCTAAGCATCAGAAGTGAATTACTCTTCTCTTGATATTCCTCAAAGTAGTGAAACACCTTGAATGCTCGGTCTGACTCGATGGGGGAAGAAAGTATTGTCCGCATAATGATATCTGCAGTGACATGAGTCATTTCCACATCAATATCAATGGCTTGACCATCTTTATAGGAATCTAGGCGTTGGTGCATTTGTTGAACAGCGTCGCACATGAGACTAAATACATTCTTTAGCCCAGCTTTCTCAAAGCCAATATCCATGATTCTTCGTTGCCGCTCCCATGTTTTTCCGTTTGTATTGAAGATACTATCACCTAGTAAGGGACGGAGGATGTCATCCATATATCTATGTTTTGGAAAATCCTTATAGTTAGATTTCAATATATCCTTTATTAAGCCATTATCTTTAGGTGTGAATATTTTGTAGCCTGATATTTTCGTGATACTGACGTCTTTTTTATAATCTCCTTCGAAAAGGACATGAAGAGAGGACTTTCTGCCTAGCTTGAAAAGCTTCCATAGAGAGGGTTTATTTTTGCTAGTGAGAGGTTTCGGGTATGGTGGCTCGAATGGTTTGTCAGAGTTTGTATTCATTCGCGAAGATTCTTAGACTATAGGGGTAGGGATCAATGAGGGGAAGTGCTTTTGTTTGAAATCCCTTTACTCGAGGCTTTGTAATAGTTAGTAATAAATATGTGGTTGGGAAAGTTAGTCGTCGAGCGGTATTTTTTCTAGGTGGGTTTGATCCACGTGGAGGGAGGCATTATTACTCTGTTTTTAAGACAGAAGCCGCAAAAATGTCAGAAGTTACGGGTGCAGATATCGAGGTTTCTCCTCGTCGAAATCAAGAGAGATTGTCGACCCAATGGAAGATTAACTATGAAGAAGACGGGGTGGCAGTGGAGACAGTTTATAGGACGTTAAATTATGATGATCTGATCCGGCGACACTGGGTTAAAAGTGAGCTCTCCATTCTCTGGAAAATGGTTAAAACCTATTGGTTGTTATTGAAGCATGGTTTTTTTAAGCAACGATGGCGTGTGCAGAAACCTGTATTTTATATGGGAATTTTTCTAGTTCTCCTCGTATTGGTGTCCCTTGGAGCGGTTACGGGTGTAATAACCTTAATATGGATACTTTCTCCCTGGGGGGCGGTGATGAATGCAATCCTTTCAGTAGTTTCTGTAATTGTAGTCTTGGGGATTATACGTCTCATCGACCGAAGGATGAACTACTACTGGCTAATGAGGGGGATTTGTTTTTCTGGAGCTCAGGAGCAGTATGATGACCCTCATTATGAGGGGAAGATGGAGGTATTTGCTGAAGAGGTAAGTATGACTCTCCTGTCTGAGGAGTTTGACGAGGTGCTCCTAGTCGGTCATAGCTCTGGAGCGCTCTGGGCTTCGGAAGTTGCAGGGAGAGTTATAGCCAAAGGCGCTTTTGGGAATAATAGACCGTTAAAATCGAAGTTGAATGTCCTGACTTTAGGTAGCTGTATACCCCTTATGACAGGCTCAACCCTAAATAAGGGATACCATGACCATTTAAAATCGTTGGCCTTCTGTGATGAGGTGGATTGGCTTGATATTTCGGAAAGAACCGATTTTGCGGCGAGCTATTTGGTAGACCCGGTTGCGTTGATCCCTGATGTGGTAAAACTTGAAGATTACCAACCTCGAATTCCAAGGTTACAGCGGGCGCGGTTTTTTCAGCTTTTTGATGATGCTGAGTTTAAGCAGTTTCAGAAAGACGCTTATAGAGTCCATTTCCAGTTCCTCTACGCATCGGATAAAGATGGGCCCTATAATTTTTTTAGACTGGTTTGTGGGCCTCTTTCTCTCACGGAACAGTTTAAGGACTCTTAGGCTGACAGGGGAGATGTGTAAGTTCCGTCTGAGAAGTGAATGTATTTGGGAGGTGATCTCCCTTTTTCAGAGCCTGGTTGCCCTGACTTTGAGCTCAATTCATAGTAATAAATCAAAATGAAGGGCAATTTTTCTAAAAATAGAGTATTGAACTAAAAATAAATAGAATCTTTTTGCTGAAATACGAGTGAGTTATGACTTTCTTGAAAAAAAATCACATTTGTAGCAGAAAGATCTTGCAGAAACCAGAATTTTGAGTAGGTTCCGCCTCGCCGCAGCAAGTCGCTGCAACAAGAGGGTCGAAGCAGTCGATCGGAGCGAA
>JALZVA010000109.1 GCA_023301335.1 Akkermansiaceae bacterium | reverse complement strand
GAAGAGGGCATCTTAGTAGAATTACGCCCTTCTGATGAACAAACAAAAAAATTCTGGGAAGTGTATAAAGCCCCCTAAGATCTGAGAACAATGGAGCATGAAATGGGAATAGTAAGGCACTGTGTAGAGACATCAAAGATGATTCTCCACACAAGAGAGCTGCGTAGAAAACTGGGATCTCGTGTTTTATTTGTACTGATCGTGCTTTTCGCCCTAGGTGTGTTTGTAATTGGAGATTGGTTGGAGCAATCGCTTTGGCTGTTCACGATATTTTGGACCTTGGTCTTCTTGCTAACTTCATTTCTGATCCTTATTGCATTTTACGATGCACTGCGCGTGACGACTGAGCTCACGCATGAGCATAATAAAGAAATGGCTCAAAATCTAAGAGACATTGCGCAGATTATTGAAGAGGAGTCGAAGAATAAAGAGGGGGAAGCAGACTAGAGGATTTCCTCTACGTAGTCTTTTTTCACGAATGGTTTAAATTGTTCTGGTTCCTCACCTAAGCCGACAAAACGCGGCGAGATATTGAGTTCTTGCTGAATTGTCACGGCAATCCCTCCTTTACCAGAACCATCAAGCTTAGTGATGACTAAGCCGTCTAGCTCCATCGCTTTGTTAAACTCTTTAGCCTGTTGGAGAGCATTCCCCCCAGTAGTAGCATCGACAACGATGAGTTTGAGGTTAGGTGACTCGGGATCTTGTTTCCCCATAGTGCGTTCCAGCTTTGAAAGCTCTTCCATAAGGTTATGTCGCGTGTGAAGTCTCCCAGCAGTATCACAAATAAGAAAATCCGCTTTTTCTGCAATCGCCTTTTGATGTGCCACGAAGCAGACGGAAGATGGATCTGCGTTAGGATTACCTTTAACGAGAGGCACATTGAGCCGGTCAGCCCAGACTTGAAGTTGCTCTACAGCGGCGGCTCGGAAGGTGTCAGCAGCGGCAAGAACTACAGAATGGCCTTGGTGCTTTAAAAAGTGAGCAAGTTTGGCACTAGAAGTGGTCTTCCCCGTTCCATTTACTCCGACCATGAGAATCACGTAGGGGAGGCCATCTTCTCTAGGAGTTAAGGCTGGAGCATCACCGGGAAGGATCTCCTGAATATGAGCTTTAGTGGTCGCAACGACGTCATCGGCATCAACTTTTCTCCCCATTCCTTGAAGCTCTTCAATGATTGTCATGCTCAAGCGTGCTCCGAGATCAGAGGCAATGAGGTCAGCCTCTAGCTCATCCCAATCAATCTCTGCTTTATTGGTGATCTTATTGATCAGCTTTTTGAAAAAACCTGCCATGCCATTGACTTAGGCTAAGGAGGATAGTTTTCAAGAATTTACTCTTAAAAGAAACAGCTCGTAGCGTTGAACTACGAGCTGTTTAAGAAAAATGGTGCACGATACCGGACTTGAACCAGTGACCTCTACCATGTCAAGGTATTGCTCTACCAACTGAGCTAATCATGCATTTCAGCAAAAAGAAACTAGTGGTGGCTCATCCCGGGTTCGAACCAGGGACACGCGGATTTTCAATCCGCTGCTCTACCAACTGAGCTAATGAGCCTTTACTAGTTTGCCAACAAGCTGCTGAGTAGCTTGCGGTGGAGGTTTCTAAGTGGAGTTTTCGTTTTTGACAATAAGAAAATGGAAAAAAAAGAAGGGGATGCGCAGCACCTTCGTCATTAACGCTTTTTGCGAAGGTCAAAGGGAGTGCCACAGTGTGGGCAGCGGTATCTCCTTCTTATCAACATGGAAAACATAGATGTCCCTGCAAAACTCAGTGGTTTAAGTTTACAGGCTTTTTGGTTTTTTTTATTTTTCCCGTTAAGCAGGGAAGTGCCACGGCAAAGCGGGCAGGTGCAGCTACGCCTGACAAGGTAGGCGATAAGAAAGGAAAGAGTAAAAACAGGGAAGCTTATCGAGAGAGCTAAGCGGAAGTTTTTTTCCTGTGGGTCATTTAAAAATAAGATGATGCAGGTAATGAATGCAATGAAGCTAAAGATAGAGAGTAACCATAGCAGACTAGCTCGAATGAATAGGCCTGCGCGGGGCTGCCCGTGGCATGAGGAGGCATTGATCCCCCATGGCCCCCGAAGAATGGGGTCGAAGAGTAAGCCCTTAAGGTAGCTTCGGTCAGTATTACGTGTTTTTCTAGCAGCCACAAAATTGTTTTACCTAGTCTAAAGAATGTTGCAGTTAAAAGTGGTCTAGGAGGTGCCTACTTGGCAAGTAAATCTTTATGGTAAATGTCTTTGTTAGAAGATTGAAATTCAGCTTTGAGCTTCAATGGCAGAGATGCGATGTCGACGATTTTTGAGCCAGTGAAGCTCCAGTCACCATCTTTCCCGTCATGCTTGATGCCTAACAAAAAGTGGATGGCATCGTGCTGGATTTTTCGAGTGGTTGTCTTTGGCTCGTAGTAAAATGTCCTAAAAGAAGAATGCTCCGAGTCTTCAGCGTAGAGTTTAGGATCGAGGTAGGCGATGGTACCTGAGGGAAGATGGGTGAGGATGAGATCGGGGTAGCCAGACCTCTGCTCTTTTCCTTTTAGGTTCTTTGGGATAGCACAGCTAAACTCGGGATGTTGGTTAATGAGCTTGAGCAAAATATCTTCGACATGCCTAGAGGCCTCGTTGATCCGGCTTAGTCCTTTGGTAGGGGAGGCGGCTTGATTGAGCTGAGTGATAGCCTGCTGAGTACTTATGTGGATGATATTCTGAAGAGCTTGGTGAGGCGGTAGAGCGGAGTCATAGGGGATCACTTGTTTACTTGTGGAGAAGGCGATGACATCGGCAAAGGGGAAGGTGCGGTCGCCCAGCTTTTCTCTAAGGAGAAGTTCGATCAAGCGTTGATCAGAATGTGGAGCGGGAGAAGTCTTTACGGAGGGTGTTAGAATAGGGTCTTCTTTACTCCCTAGAAAATAACCGATCCCTAGCGAGAGCATAGTTACGGAGATGATGATAAGAAGAGAGGATTTAGCCATGCTTGAGAGTCCAGCTATACTCGGAGACGAGCTGTGTGATGATGTCTTGCTGCATGTAGTCAGGAAAGACCCCCCACGT
>JALZVA010000108.1 GCA_023301335.1 Akkermansiaceae bacterium | reverse complement strand
TTCTGGAAGAAGCAAACAGAAGTCCCTAATCCAATGGCTGCTGGGTTTAAGAAAAGAGTGGAGAATGCCAAATCTGAGTTGGCCGCAGCAGGAACCTCAGCCACGCGGAAGACCTGGCTGCAGGAGAGGCTTAAGTATCTAGAAACCACCATTGAAGACATGAAATGGCAGAGTTATTTAGTGGCAGAGTACGATCCTTTTATCGTTATTCCAGTGAATATGCTGGTAGATAAGGATGATGCATTTTGCCCTAAAGCAGGAGATTACGCGGTGGTCATTTATGAGGATAAGCTCTATCCATGTATCGTGGGAGATGGTGGGCCGACCTATAAAGTCGGTGAAGCATCATTACGAATGGCGAAGGAAATAAATAAAAGAGCCAGCCCTTACAGCCGCCCAGTTTCTGATTTGACCGTGACTTACCTCGTTTTCCCCAATAGCCGTGAAACTGTGAAATCGGCTCCGAATTACCAAACCTGGAGGAAAAAATGCCAGGAATTGATTGACCAGATAGGAGGTCTCTCTGCTGATTACCAACTACACAACTGGTCAAACACCTTACCTTATTCAAATTAATGTTACGGATAGATAAATACCTTGCGAATAACGCAGGCCTTAGTCGCTCAGAAGCCAGAGCGGCAATCAAAGATGGCATAGTCACCGTAAATGGAGAAGTGGTGCTGGGAATAGGGGACAAGATTAAAGAAACCGATGACGTATTCATCCTCACTCAAGAAGTGGTGGTGACCGGGGAAACCTATTTGGCATTTCATAAACCTGCCGGGGTGGTCTGTGCCACGGAGGACGCAGACCATGACACGGTGCTAGATCTGATCCCTGATTTTGATGACGAAGCTTTAAAAATTGCAGGCCGTTTAGATCAGGACACAACGGGGCTAGTCCTCCTCTCAACAGATGGGCAATGGATTCACAGAGTGACCTCTCCTAATTATAAACAAGTGAAAGTGTATGAAGTGGAAACTGCGGACCTGATTCCTGAAGACTTAGTCAAAAAATTTGAAGAAGGCTTTCTACTCAAAGATTCAGATAAGCTCACCTTACCCGCAACTTTACGTATCGAAGGGGAGAAACACGCCAGCCTCGAACTCAGAGAGGGACGCTATCACCAAGTGAAAAGAATGTTCGGTGCCTGTGGAAACAAAGTCCTTAAGCTTCATCGTCGTTCGGTTGGTGCTATTGACCTCAATGACTTAGAAGAGGGCGACTACCGTGAGCTTTCTCAGAAAGAGGTGGAATCGTTTCTAAAGAAGGCATGAGAGCGGATAAGTTCCTGTTCCATCATAAAAAACTAGGAAAAAAAGCTGCTCAGAAGAGTATTGCCGAAGGCCGGCTCTGGGTGAATGGCCGTCAGGTGAGCCATGCTGGTCATGAAGTGGGGAAGTTTGATCAGGTCAGATTTGATACAGAAATCCTCGCTAACGCACGTGCACATTACATCATGCTGCACAAGCCCGCAGGCTATGTCTGTGCGACCACGGATAAACTCAGCCCAACTGTGTTAGAACTACTCCCTGAAATGACGGAACCGCTCCATCTCGCAGGGAGACTGGATAAGTTCACCACAGGTTTAGTCATACTCACCAATGACGGGAAATGGAGTAGGGAAATCACCAGCCCCAGCTCAAAGGTCGGGAAAGTGTACCGAATCGAAGCAGAGAATAAAATCGAGAACCAAATGATAGAAGCTTTTAAAGCCGGTGTTTTTTTTGAAAAAGAAAAGGTGAAAACTCAGGCTGCTGGCGTTACACTCATAACACCGATGCAGATGGAACTAACAATCTACGAAGGCATGCATCACCAGATCAAAAGGATGTTGCTAAAATTTAATAACCGAGTCGTTTCATTACATAGAAAATCCATAGGAACGCTCCATCTAGATCTTCCTGAGGGCGATTTTCGTGAACTGACCGAAGAGGAGTTACAGAGTATGGGAAAAATATGTTCGCCAGAGGAACCTCACACAGTGTAATACATCTCTCATCATTTAAACGTGAAAGCTTACTTCATACGCAGATTTCTTTTAATTATCCCTACTATGCTAGGGATCACCTTGTTGGTGTTTTTTGTCACGCGCCTCGTACCTGGGGGACCAATGGACAGAATCCTTCAAGCTGGGATGGCGGGAGATAGCGGGAGTAGTAAAGGCGATAGTAAAGAAGCTGGAGCGCTTTCACCTGAACAAAAGGAACGCCTAGAGGAGGAATACGGGTATGATAAACCCATGCTTTACGCCTATTTACAATGGTTAGGAGTATTTCCTAGAGAATCACAGCTATCTAAGTATGAGATGAAATCCGACTCGATTGTAGTCGGGCTAAATCCTAAACAGCAAGGAGACTTCGTCCTAAGAGGAACGGATGCCATTGTTACAGTAATTCTGGATAAACCTGCAGTGAACCCAGAGGACGAAGTTAAGATAGGAAAATTTGTCTATAAAGACACCGAGAAAGACCCACGTGATGACGGATGGAGTATCCGCGTAGAAGCTCCCTTGGAGAGAAAAGAGAGGCAGGCAAGAAGGGATAAAAAAGAGGTTTCTGAGATTACTACGAACTATGTGCATCGCGTAGTCGCGTATCGCACAGAGTTTGCAGGGCTCTTACAGGGGGATTTACGACGCTCAGACACCTACGGTGATACCGTCTGGTCACTGATCATCAGCAGAGTTCCTGTCGCTTTATACTTTGGGATTCTTTCTACCATTATTATCTATGGGGCTTGTATTCCTCTAGGAATCGCAAAGGCGATCGGGCATAGGTCATGGTTTGACACATTGAGCTCGGTGCTAATTTTTGTTGGATACGCAATCCCTGCTTACGCCTTGGGTGCATTGATGGTTGTGTTCTTGGGAGCCCGCACGGGATGGTTCCCAATTTTTGGAATGGCCAGTCAGAACTTTGAAGAGCTTTCATTCCTTGGGCAGATTGTCGATGTCCTCCATCATACCGTTCTTCCTCTTATCTGTTATGTGATCAGTGGCTTTGCCATGCTGACGATGCTGATGAAAAACTCTTTAATGGATAACCTATCCGCCGACTACGTTCGCACAGCGATGGCGAAAGGTGTGAGCTTCCGGAAAGCTGTGATTGGGCATGCATTTAGAAACTCGTTTATTCCGATCGCAACTGGTCTGGGAGGTTTAATTACTATCTTTGTTAGTGGGAGCATGTTGATTGAGCAAGTTTTTGACATTCAAGGATTTGGTAAGCTGCAGTATGAAGCGGTGCTCACACGTGATATCAATGTGATCATGGGGACCTTGACAGTGAGTGCGTTCCTCATGTTATTGGGGAATATTTTATCAGATGTCATTGTGGCATTTGTGGACCCTAGAGTGAAATTTGATTAAAGTCTGATGAGAAAAATTGCATGGATATTGATATTGATAGCAGTGCTTTCCGCAGTGTTAGAAATCCTTGGCTTCGTAGTACCTACTCTCAGTTGGGCGTATAACCTTGCCTATGAGTTTGATTTCTTAAGAAGTGAACACGGTGAAGGAACAGAGCTGAAAAAATTCCTTTGGTTCGGATTCCTTATCTCATTACTTAAAACTATAATAGCAGTCTGGATATTGATCAAGGTGCCTGCGGGGGCAGAGTTACAGCCTGTGACAAAAGAACGACTCAGACGTTTTAAAGCAAATAGAAGAGGCTATATTTCTTTCGCGATCTTATGTTTCTTCATTTTCCTAGCATCTCTAGATCAAATTATTGTGGGTAAGAAAGCTCTCTACGTGCAGCATAAAGGTGAGTTTTACTTCCCCGCTTTCAAGAGAGAGGTTTACCAAGATAAGTTATTTAATGCAGACGGAACCTCACAGGAAGTGAACTACCGCACACTCGCGAAACTGGCTAAGGACGATGATACTCTTTCCGTGTTGATGCCCTTTATTCCTTTTGCCCCAACTCAAGACACCGTTGATCTTCCTTTTGTTAAACTAGAAGAAAAGAACGGTTTATTGCTGGGAATCGATGGCAAAGTATTCAGCGGGCAGGCGACCACTCTCTTAGCGGAAGATGCAGAGAAAAAACAAATTTCTTACGAATACCGTAAAGGGGTGCTTCAAGGCCGAGCCGCAGGCCGAGATCCCTCAGGTGATGTGACCTATCGGGCTAGCTATGAGAATGGAAACTTAGTGGCTGGAAGTGAAAAATATACAGGGGAAGGGAGTTTAGAAGCTTACAAAGCAGAAGCTATAGCAGGTGTCTATAAGGTGTTTTACCCACCTTCACCACCGATGGCTGAGAGAGGGCATTACTTAGGCACGACAAAGGGCGCGAATGATCTGGTGGCTTATCTCTACGGGGGCCTCCAAGTGAACCTCAAAGCGGTGATTATTTATATCCCGACGATTTTTGCGATAGGGATATCAGTGGGTCTCATCATGGGTTATTTCGGCGGTGTATTTGACCTTGTTTTCCAGAGACTAATTGAGATTTTCTCTAGTATCCCATTCTTGTTTGTCGTGATTATTTTCAGTGGCATGATCAAGTCTGAGTACCGTGGCTTGGGGATGATTTTAGCGATATTTATCCTCTTTGGTTGGATGGGAATGACCTACCTGATGCGGACCGCGGCATTAAAAGAGAAGTCTAGAGACTATGTTGCTGCCGCACGCGTGATGGGAGCAGGGACTTCAAGAATTGTATTTTCTCACATCTTGCCCAATACCATGTCGATTTTAGTCACGCTGATACCGTTCAGTGTCGCAGGTGTGGTGTCTGGCTTGACGGCGTTAGATTATCTTGGTTTTGGCCTACCTCCTGAAAAATCTGCAACTTGGGGAACCTTGTTAAAAGATGGCTTGGAGCAATACTCAAAACCTTGGCTTGTGACTTCTTCTTTTGTCGCTCTGACAACGATGCTGTTACTTATTACATTCGTTGGAGAGGCGGTTAGGGATGCCTTCGATCCTAAAAAATTCACTACTTATAAATAATGAAACTCTCTGCATTTGTTGCTATCTTCATCTCTGTTTGTTCCACATTGCTTCTGCACTCGTGCCGAGAAGAAATTCAGACGAGCGAGCGTAAGGCTAATATTGATAGCTTTGTAAGAGACTATAATGCTTATATTAAAAGCTGGCTTAGTGAAGAACAGACTAACTACACGCAGCAACTTACAGAGCTGGAGAAGAAAATTAGTGAGCAAGACTCGGAGAGCGAAAAGGAGAAACTGCAATCAAACCTTGAGGGGCTTAAGAAAAATCTGGAGAGAGTGGAATTCAGACAGAGTTTAGGAGACTACTTCAGCATGAAGACGATAGACGATCTCCCTAAGGATTTAGTCTGGGAAAATGGGATGGAAAACCCTGAGATAGGAGACTCAAGAGCAACAAAGGGAGGGATCTTCCAAAACTTTATTACTGAATTTCCAAAAACATTACGACCTATTGGAGATAGCTCGAACCATAGTTCACGAAGGTACATGTATGACGAGATCAATATGTATATGGTGAATAAACACCCGATTACAGATAAGATCTATCCAGGCTTAGCTCATGAGTGGGCAGAGGATAAAAATGGGAAAACCGTTTACTTTAGAATAGATCCCAAAGCTACGTTCAGTGATGGTGAGTCAGTTCAGGCAGAGGATGTGCTGTGTTACTTCTACATTCGCCTATCCGATAATATTTCAGCCCCATTCCAAAAACAGTATTTCAAAGATGAATACGCGCAGCTAACGATCTATGATGAGCGCACTATTGCCGTGACTCTTCCTGTATCCAAAGTAGATATGCCGAGCTTTACCAGTGTGGGGGTTTCAGCCCTACATTTTTACCAAGAATATGGGCCAGACTATAAGGAACGATATCAGTGGAAGTTTCCTCCCACAACTGGGGCGTATCAGTTATTAGAGAAAGATATTAAAAAAGGTCGTAGCTTTACCATGTCTAGAGTTAAAGATTGGTGGGCAAAAGATCGAAAGTTTTATCGCTACACCAATAA
Source organism: Akkermansiaceae bacterium (assembly GCA_023301335.1). GTDB lineage: Bacteria > Verrucomicrobiota > Verrucomicrobiia > Verrucomicrobiales > Akkermansiaceae > Rubritalea. Next base: position 6,302 of record JALZVA010000108.1, on the reverse strand, counting down.
TGTAGATAAGATCCTCTACCAAGTGATTGCTGAAGGATCTAAGGCATTTGAGATGTTTAAGCTTGGGAAGATTGATACATTTGGACTTGGTTTACCCGAGTATTGGTATGATAAAATGGAAATTCCTGAATACTTTAACGGTTATCTCAGTAAAGCTCAATTCTACAATGTCTATCCACGTGTCCCTAGAGGGTTTTATTGTAATGTCGGGGTGTATCCTATGGATAATAAAGATATTCGTATAGGTTTGGCACATGCCTTAGACTTCGAGAAAGCGAATACGATTGTATATCGAGGAGATTCCTCACGTCTCAATCAGTTTAGTGAAGGTTACGGGGATTACACAGACCCTTCGGTCAAAGCGAGAGCGTATTCGGTGGAGAAAGCAGAGGAAGCATTTGCACGAGCTGGCTATACCTCTAGAGATAAAGACGGGTTTTTACAAAATGAAAAAGGCAACCGCCTCCGCATAGAGATCACCTATGGAAAATCAAGCTCCACGGATCAACTCATGGGGATACTTAAAGAAGGAGCAAAAAAAGCAGGCTTAGACCTGACTCTTGACGGTGGGGAAGGGAACCAATTCTTCGGGAAGGTGATAGCGAAGCAGCATATGACTTGCTACATAGGATGGAGTGCAAGTCCTCCATTCCCTAGTTATTATCAATTTTTCCATTCCTCTAACGCGCGAGACCACCAGGGGAATTTAAAAGCTCAGACAAATAATATCAATTCTTACGAAGGTAAACGCATGGATGAATTAGTGCGTGTGGTAAGAGATGCACGCTCTAAAAAATCACTCAAAGAAGCCTCATGGGAGGTCCAAAATATCGTACACGATGAAGCCTTGTTCATCCCTGCGTTTAAAAATGCTTACACAAGAATAGGGTATTGGAATTGGGTTAAGTGGCCAGATTCAAAACACTATCAATTTAATAGTCCTAAAGTTTCGTGGCCTACAGAGTTTTATCTCTATTGGATTGATGAAGAGGAAAAGAAAAGAATTTTGGAAAGCAAGAAAAGAGGAGAGGCGCTACCAGAGAAAAACTATATGTTTGATTTGTATAAAGAGGGTATTCCCTCATTGGAAGAGTTAGAGCAGCGTGAACTAGGAGGTGTGTCAGGTGAGTAAGGTACTAGAAGTGAAAAATCTGATCACCGAATTTGGTTCAGGTTCTCAGTGGCTACGTGCAGTCGATGGAGTGAGTTTTTCCGTTTCTGAGGGGAAGACTTTGGGAGTGGTTGGAGAATCTGGGTGTGGGAAATCTGTAACGTGTATGTCACTGATTGACTTACTTCCTAAACCTATGGGAGTAGTCAAAGGTGGAGAAGTGTTATTCAAAGGAGTAGATCTAGCGAAAGCTTCGGCGAAGGAAATGTATCAATACCGAGGCGGGGATATTGGCGTGATTTTTCAAGAACCAATGACAGCATTAAACCCGGTGCATAAAGTAGGAAGACAAGTAGCTGAGGTGCTGTTACTCCACACTAAGATGAGCAAGCAAGAGGCTCGGGTGGAAGCTATCGAGATGCTTAAAAAAGTAGGTATCCCTGCTCCTGAAAAGCGTGTCGATGAATACCCACACCAGCTATCAGGTGGAATGAGGCAAAGGGTGATGATCGCGATTGCCTTGGCGTGTAAACCAGACCTCCTCATCGCTGATGAGCCCACCACTGCACTGGATGTGACAGTCCAGGCTGAGATCCTAGATCTTATTAACGATCTACAAAAAGAAATGGGAATGGCTGTGATCATGATCACACACGACCTTGGTGTGATTGCCGAAACCTGTGATGAAGTAGTAGTCATGTATGCGGGAAGAGTGGTGGAAAAAGGAACGGTGAAAACCATCTTTAAAAATCCTAAGCACGCTTATACGAAAGCCTTAATTAAATCTATCCTATCACTAGAGACACCAAATAAAGCAACGCTGCCAACAATTCCGGGAACGGTTTCTAGTATTGCGAATTTTGTCGAAGGCTGCAGATTTTGCCAACGTATGGAAGTCGATGTGAGTGAGCTAACTGTCCGTCCAAAATTTGAAGAAGTAGAGCCAGGACATTGGGTGGAAACCTGCCCAAGGTGCTATCAGTAATCCAAACATAAGAAATAATGAAAGAGTCTGTGTTAGAGGTAAATAATTTGAAGATGCACTTCCCTGTCAGAGGAGGGGTAATGATGCGGAAAATCGGTGCTGTGAAAGCAGTTGACGATGTGTCCCTCTTCGTAAAGGAAGGTGAAACTCTCGGGTTAGTGGGAGAGTCAGGCTGTGGTAAATCCACTTTGGGGAAGGCGATTGTGCGACTCTATAAGCCAACAGCTGGCAGCGTCATCATGAATGGTGTGGATATCACGCATCTGTCAGCAGGTGGAGTGCGACCTTATCGCACCGATTTTCAGATGATGTTCCAAGATCCTGCGGAATCTTTGAACTCTAGATTTTCAGTAAGAAGGATCGTGCGGGAGCCATTGGATATCCAAAGAATAGGGACAATGGTGGAACGCAATATGAAAGTTGATGAGCTGTTAGAAAAAGTGGGCCTACCCGCAGATGCGGCGGATCGTTACCCCACTGACTTTTCTGGTGGGCAGAGGCAGCGGATCGGTATCGCACGTGCAATAGCTCTGAATCCGAAGCTCTTGGTGCTGGATGAACCCGTATCAGCCCTCGATGTATCGGTGCAGTCACAAGTGCTTAATCTTTTAGTAGAGCTACAGAAAGAACTGAACATGGCGTACCTCTTCATCGCTCATGACCTAGCAGTGGTGAAGCATATTTCAGATCGGGTAGCTGTGATGTATCTTGGAAAAATTGTCGAGCTAGCAGACTCAGAAACGATTTATAAAAACCCCAAGCACGCGTATACCAAGGCTCTACTCTCAGCGATACCTGAGACAGACCCTGATACAAAAAAGAAACGTGTAAGACTTGAGGGGGAGGTGCCTTCACCTATTAATCCTCCAGCAGGAAGCGCTTTTGGACACCGGATTAATCACCCGAAGTATGACGAGACCGTAGGACTTGCTATGCCCTTAGTTGAAATCGAGCCTGGCCATTGGGTGATGGCTGATCCTTGCTCACTTAGTGAGGAAGATTACCGACAGGCAGCGAGTAAGGCATAAACATTCTCTAAATTCTAAAGACTGCTGATCCGCCACGTACAGTAATCGATTCCTTCTTTGGTCTCTGAGGTTTTCCCCCATTTTTGCTCAATCTTTTTCCAATGGGCTAGAGCTGAGGAAAAGAAACGTTTGGCGTCGCTTTTACGATTATTTTTATAAGCAAAGTGACCAAGGTCTCCGTCAACCATCGCAGAAAACTGCTCGATGGTGTTGGTCAAGACTCCTGTTTTAAGTTGTAAGGCTTTTTCGAGCGTGACCTTAGCTTCCTGAAGACTCGTAGAGACCACACTGGAGCTAGTCGTCAGCTGAGCTTGAAGCCAATACAAGACACCCAGCCTGAATTGTGCAGTCGCGTGCTGAGGGTGTTTTTTAACAAAAGCTTGAAGGTTAGAAATCCCGTCAGTAAGAAATTTCCTACCCTTTGTGATTTCTCCTCGCTCAAAGTAAACAGCTGCCTGGTGACCCGCAGCAGCGGAATCAAAAATAACAGATGTGGGGAAATTCTTATGCTTAGTGATCTGCTGTAGGTGGGAAACTTGCTTGAGGATAGCACTAGGCTCTCCAGTGATAAATAGCTCGTCTAGTTTACTGAGTGAGAGAGTCGCCTCTACTGTGAAGATCTGTGGATCTGTGGATCCGTCTTTAAGTTTCGGGATGTCTGCCTTGGTGTTAGTGATGAGGGTTTCGTAGTGCTTACACTGTTCCTTGTTTCCTAGTGCGTAGCTGATGAGATAAGCTCTGAGTGTGACCGCTAAGATTTTTTTAGCGTTACGGCCGGATAATTTTTGTTCAGTTTTTAGTGTCCCTAACAAGCTTTCGAATTTCTTAATTGCTTCAAGCGGCGGAGAGCTAAGAATATGGGTGAGCTGTAGTTCAAACAGATTGTTAGATGTCTCTGCGTAACTTGTGGGATCGGAGGTTTTTCTAGTTTCTAGAACTTCCCATGCATGTTGGAAGGATTTCTTTGTTTCGGCATCTGATAACTTGTCTTTAATTGCCTTGTTCACATTTGCAATGGCTTTGGAAAGCTGAATATCTGCGATGAGTTTTTGGGTTTTTGGGGAATCCGTATCACCTGCTAGAGCGAGATGTTTATTTGCTGAATCATGGTTGCCAGCGTGTAGATAGCTTTTGGCAATTTGGTTATGATAGAGTTGAACTTGAGTAGGGTTAGTGAGTGGCTGCCCGTGTAATGCTTTTACAAATCGATCAATCTCTTCGGAAGTCGCTCCTGCGGAGAGCAGTTCCTTGGCGAGTAGGCTCACCAAGGTGAGGTGGAGCTCTTCTTGTCCAGCCTCTGTTTGCTTGAGCTTATTTTCTAAACGAAGAATGGAACCGTTTTTTTTAGTTACTGTGGCATTTGATTGCTGTTGGAAGGTGCTAGCTTCAGAAGCTTGAGTGGTTAATTTTTGCTGAAGTGCTTGTCCGTTACTTTCTAAGCGTTCTTTGACTTGCTTGAGAGATTGAATTTCGGCAGCAGAAACGTTAGCTTCCTCAGAAAAAACCTTAGCTTCTTGAGCGGAGACCATCGCCTCTGCCTCTAAATTACCTATTGTGCTTTGGTGAACCTTGTTGGAGCGATTAAAGAAAAGTAAGGCGAGGATAAATCCAAGCCATCCGAAGATAGCAGTGAAGCGTAAAAGCTTTACCTTCCTGTGAGCGGAAAGGAGGTTTTCTGTTTCAGATGTTTTAGGCATGTTAGTAATGGTTAATGGAGGGAAAATAGGAGGGGTTACCAGTCACCTAAGCCGTATTTTTCTGCTATGGTTAAAAGGTCTTTACGCATGGGCCATTCGTCTGGTCGTTCACTGATTTGGTGGCGTGAGCTAGCGCCCTTGAGCATCATACAGCCAGTGTTGTCGCCAATGCTTCTGATCGTCTCCATTTCTTCAGCGGTGAGCTTAAAGTCTGGAAGTTTACCAAAGTCCTTGATCTTCTCTTCGATCGGAATAGCAGCCGTATGGGATTCTTGAAGGAAGGTGGGAATAGTGCTTTTTACCGCAGGTTGGCTGAGGTTCCACAGAGCTGCAAGGTGCATCATGCTGACGTTGTATTTTTCCGCAATCGGACGCATTTGCTCCATCTTTGTATGACCTCGCTCAATCCAGCCTTCAGGACGATAGTTTCGGTGGTCACCAGGTTTGAATGCATGACCAGGTTTGAGGTCGTCATGGAACAGCCCTCCGTGGTCAACCACGCGAGTGATCACATCAATATTTTGGCTCTCTGCGACAGGTAGGACAAACTGGCTTGGCCAAGGTTCCATAGGGCTTAGAATGAGCATCGCCCAGTCAATGATACTGCCGTAATCTTCAAAGCACTTAATGAGGTCGAGTGTGAAGCCATTCGCTGGCCCAGGGGCAATCCCGATTTGCTGAGTGAGACCTTGGGCTTTCAAGTCATTCATTCCGTTCCAAGACGCTTCTGAAATATAGCCAAGTTCATCAGGGTTATGGAGCATGCAGAGGTCGAAATGATCGGTTTCGTTTGCCTCAAGCGTCTTCTCAGTCGCCATTTTTAAAAATTCTGCATAGCCATCTTCACCACGTAATTCTGGGTCGGTGTAACGCTGCCATCCTTTAGACCCACGACGTTCCCCTTCATAGATATCATGTCCAATCATGCCGACGAGGCAGTAAGTGTCACGGTCGATCCCACGCAGAGCTTTAGCTAAAAGAGCGTCGGCTTTGAGTGCGCCGTAGGCGTCAGCAGTGACAAAGGTGCGGATATTATTTTCGTAAGCGAGTTGGACACATTCGATAAAGTGTTCTTCTGTGAGAGTTTCGCCAAAATGCATGAAGCGACCTGCGCTCCATGTTCCGTATGCTGCACGTGTTAAATTCATAGTATGATAATCGTAAAATAAATAGTTAGAAGAGTTCCATTTGAGAGTTAGACTTTTTCTTCTTAGATCGTTGCTGAGTTTTCTTTGGTGCTGCCACTTCTTCTGTAAGATCCTCAGGGGTTTCTTCTATAAAGTTCGTTTGAGAATGTAAAGGGGCAGGAGGGAGAGTTTTCTCAGGATTTTGGTGTGGTTCCTCTTCGAGAATTTCTTCTGATTTTGAGGAAGGGAGGAGTTCTTCTTCAAGAGGTTCATCATCCTGCTCAGGCTCACTCCATGTTTCTCGCATCAAGGATGAATGAGATGGATGAATAGATTCTGGAGTATCCTCAATGA
>JALZVA010000107.1 GCA_023301335.1 Akkermansiaceae bacterium | reverse complement strand
TGTTTAATGGCTGCAGCACCTTTACTCTATAGCTGCTTTGGCGATTGGCCAACAGGGAAGCATCTCCTTCCTATCTATGCATATGGGATGCTTATTTCAGGATTATTCATGGTGGGAATGCCCTTCCTGTTACGCGATGTGATCAATTGGGTGGTGAAAGAAGATGCACGTTGGATCAGTTGTGCTCTAGCTGGATTACTTTATGGTGCTGCCGTGTTGTTCTTTGCGATGACGTCTTGGAGTGCTAATGGTGGGTACTAAAAAAGGATAGACTGTTATAGGCTCTCTTTGTAAAATCAACTAACCCCCATAAAAAAGCTCCGTGAACCTCGGAATATCGAGACTGAACGGAGCGCTATATTTTTGATGGCTGAATATCAGGAGGACCTGTCTTATTCAACAGTGACCGACTTCGCTAAGTTACGAGGCTGGTCAATCGAGCATCCCTTGATCCTTGCTACGTGGTAGGCTAGGAGCTGCAGAGCGACTGTGGCGGTAACAGTGGCACTGTGCAGCGGGCTATCAGGGATTTCGATGTAGTGGTCACACACCTTTTTAGCTTCTTCATCACCTTCTGTAATGATTCCGAGGATAGGTGCGCTACGGGCACGACACTCTGAGACATTCCCCAGCGTTTTTTCTTTCCCTGGGCCTTTATTCATGAGGGCTACAACGGGCATGGTCTCAGTGAGGAGCGCCAGAGGTCCGTGCTTGAGTTCGGCTGCATGGTAAGCTTCAGCGTGGATATAAGAAATTTCTTTAAGTTTTAGTGCTCCTTCTAAGGCAACAGGATACATGTAACCTCGACCGATGAAGAACATGCTTGGGTAATCGGTGTAGGATTCCGCAACTTTGGCGATGGCATCATTTTGCTCCAGTACTTTTTCAACCAGCTCTGGGATGGCTAGGATATCCTGACAAAACTTTATGCCTTGGTCGCTAGACATCCGGCGTGAACGCGCGAACTTTAATGCGATCATGAGTAAGGCTGCTACCTGGCAGGTGAATGCTTTAGTCGAAGCAACAGAGATTTCCGGGCCAGCGTGGAGGTAAATACCTCGCTCAGTTTCTCTGGCGATAGTGGAGCCAACGACATTGACTAATGAGGATACGAGCGCACCTTTATCGGCAGCTTCCCTCACGGCAGCAAGAGTGTCAGCGGTTTCCCCTGATTGACTGATAGCGACAACGAGATCCTTACTACGGATGATAGGGTTACGGTAGCGGAATTCAGCAGCTTGCTCGACTTCTGCTAGTACGCCGGCAAAATCCTCCATAGCGTATTCCCCTACGAGGCCTGCATTCATGGATGTGCCGCAGCCAACGATGACGAGGCGGTTGATCGTGACCAAGTCTCTTGAGGAAATATTCAGTCCAGAAAGGATGGCATTCCCACGTTCTAGATCGAGGCGCCCACGGATGGCATTACGAATAGCAGTAGGTTGCTCAAAGATTTCTTTGAGCATGTAGTGCTCGTAGCCTCCTTTTTCCGTAGCATCGGCAGACCAATTGATTTCTGAGGTTGCACGGCTTACGGGAGAAGCTTCGGTGGTGAAGATGTCAACCTGAGCACCATTGATTTTTGCGACATCGCCATCATCGAGGTAGATGACCTGGCGGGTGTAGTTAATGATAGCAGAGGCGTCTGAAGCGATAATAGTTTCATTATCTGCAAGGCCAATAACGATTGGTGAGCCTTTACGGGCTGAGATGATGACACCTGGCTCCTGCTCACTCATGGCACAGATCCCGTAGGTTCCGATGACATCCTTAATCGCTAGAGAGACTGCGGTTTGTAAATCTTCTTTATAGTAGAAGTCTACCAAGTGAGCGAGCACCTCCGTGTCTGTATCAGAAAGAAACGTGTACCCTTGGGCGATGAGGTTAGATTTGATCGACTCATAGTTTTCAATGATTCCATTATGCACGAGAGCAATTCCGTTCTTTGGTGAAAAATGAGGATGAGCATTTTTACGCATAGGGGCACCATGTGTGGCCCAACGAGTGTGTGCGATCCCAGCTGAGTAAGAGGTGAGGTCCCCAGCTTCATTTTTTATTAATTCCTCTAGACGGGCAACTTTACCTTGTTCCTTGAATACCTTGATTTCTCCCTTGGCGGAGAGAGCAAGGCCAGCGGAGTCGTAACCGCGGTATTCAAGTTTTTTAAGTCCTTGAACAAGAATGGGAGCAGCAGATTTGCTGCCTGAATATCCGATAATTCCACACATAATAGATTATAAAGCAATGTCTTTGTGAACGACTTCGCAGGGAAGCGTTGAGCTGTTTTGTTGAAGTTTTCTTCCTGGGTAAATAGAGGTATTAATCCCTGTGTTTACGCTGTCGCCAATGACAGTTCCAAACTTTAGTCTTCCAGTGTCTATAAGTTTGTCTTCGACCATGGATTTATGCGTGGTCTTATCGTGGCGGTAGTTAGAAACAAGAGTGCCGGCGCCGAAGTTGACGTTCTCACCTAGCACACTGTCGCCTACGTAGGAAAGGTGGGCGACATTGGTATGGTTCCCAATAATAGAATTTTTGATTTCAACAGACTGGCCGATTTTACAGTTATTACCGATCGAGGTGTTCCCTCGAATGTAACAGTTTGGGCCGATTTTACAATTTTCTCCAACTACGACGTTCCCCTCGATGAACACACCTGGGAGAACCTTAGAGCCTTTGCCGAGGACTAAGTTCCCTTGAACTGAGGCGTTCTCATGGAGCTCACCAAGAATAGAGGACTCTGTGATGCTGCCAATGACGTCTTCGGCAATATTGAGGAGGTTCCAAGGGTACTTGATGAAAAAAGAATCTTTGGTGGAGAGATGCTCGTTTCCGTCTCCGATGCTGGCAAGTTTCGTTCCTGACTCTGTGTTCAAGGTAGCATTACCAGATTGAAGTAGTGTGGCCTGATCGTTGGGGCTGATCCATGTGTGTGTTTCGGCATCGATCTCCTGAGAAATTATGAGGAATACGTGTTCCGTAATCGTCTTACCTGCAATCACGTGATTAACACGAGAGTGCAGGGGAAGTGGCCACATGGATGAGCTTGGCATAGTATTAGTTTCCGATAGTTTGTTGAATCACAGCACAAAGTTTGTCTGACTGCTCACTAGCAATACCAGCATTTTTGGCTTCTACCAAGACGCGAATTTTTTTTTCGGTGCCTGAGTAGCGGATTAGGACTCTACCCTCGTCGCCGAGTTGGCGCTCAGCCGTTTCGATGGCCTCTACAAGCTCAGGAATACTCTCTATGGGAGGCTTCTCTTTGACCGATAGAGCGTGTAACTCTTGCGGGTAGTGCGTGAAGCAATCGGCGAGGGTAGAAAATTTTTGGTCACTCTTTTTTAAGATTTGGAGAATTTGTAAGGCACTCATTATACCGTCGCCTGTGGTGGCATTCTCGGCAAAAATGATGTGTCCTGAGTTTTCTCCGCCAATCGAATAGTCTCCTTGCCGCATAGCTTCGACAACGTGCCTGTCTCCGACTCCTGTGGTCAGGATATGGATTCCTTGTGCGTTCATCGCCTCACGTAGCCCTAGATTACTCATGACGGTGACGACGAGTGTGTCAGCGTGTAGCTTCTGTTGTTGTTTAAGGTGGATCGCGGCGAGGGCGAGGACGTTATCTCCCGGGATGGTGTTCCCTTTTTCATCAATGAAAATCACGCGGTCGGCGTCTCCATCCAGGCATATTCCGATATCTGCTTGTTCACGTTTGACGACCTCTGCGGTGGCTTCGGGGAAAAGGGCACCACATTGAGCATTGATATTTGTGCCGTTAGGTTGGGTGTTTAGCGCGAGGACTTCTGCCCCGAGTTCTGAAAGAATACGTGGGCCGACTTGGAATGCGGCTCCGTGAGCACAATCGAGGACGATCTTTAAACCTGAAAAATGTTCTTTAGCTAATAATTTTTTAGCAAAGCTAATGTAAGTTTCTCGACCATTACTTAAAGGGCGGGAATAGCCTAGCTCAGCAGTAGGTTCGCTGATGGAGTCGCCTAGGATGAGGGCTTCGATAGCGAGTTCTTGTGCATCGCTGAGCTTATACCCATCGGGTCCAAAAATTTTAATCCCATTGTCTTGGAAGGGGTTATGAGAGGCGGTGAGCATGATGCCAAAGTCGCACTTTTCGGTTTGAGTCAGGTGGGCAATGGCTGGTGTAGGAAGGGGACCTGCGATGAGGACTTCTGCACCTTCGGAAATGAGCGCTGCAGTGAGAGCTTGTTCGAGCATCTGACCGGAGATCCGTGTATCTTTTCCAATCAATATTGTTGGAGCTAGATTGGATTGAGTTTGGTGGAGGCGTACAATGGCACGTCCTGCAAGCATGGCGACCTCTGCGGTCATGGGCCAGGTATTTGCTTGGCCTCGGATACCGTCAGTTCCAAATAGTTTTTTACTCATGAATGTGGGCGCCTATGTGGGCGCTAAATGGGATAACAAAACATAGCCAGTTTTTGGCTATGTTTTATGTGGTACAGCTTTAAGATGTATTACCGTGAAGGTCAATAGAGATTCTGGCATTGATCGTTGATTAGAGATGAATGCTGATTTGGGCTTCGATGTGTGCTATTTGCTCTTGGTCAGTCACCTGGTCTCCTTCTGGGTAAGCTACATAGATGGTGTTTAATGCCGCTCCTTTTTCTGTACAAATTCTAGCACTGACGGTGGCTAGGCCGAGCTTATTAATCTCTAAGAAGAGGTCGTGTAGTAGCCCAATACGGTCAAGGGCTTGAACTTGAATAGCGGAGTAATCATCACTTAACTCATTGGTGAGGTAAGCACGGAGCGGGAAGGGGATACCCCCCTCGTCTTTATGCTTACGTAAGAGGTTTTTCTTTCGTTTAAGGTATTTGGTTGGATCGTAGTCATCCTGAGAGGCTAGCTTAGTAAATGTTTCTAGGACTCTGTCTTTTTTCGTTTGATTGGTAATCGCTTCCCAATCGAGTGTTGAGACACGGAAGATGTCACAGACTAAGCCGTCTGTGCGGGTGAAGACATCTGCACTCATAATGGTAATTTCCTCAGCGGCTAAGGAACAGCAGATTTTTTCTAAAAGTAAGGGCTTATTTTTACAGGTCACGATGAGCTCCGTATAGCCTCTGCTTTCATGATCAATCCAGCGCATGTCTGCCATGTAGTCCTCCTGGGATGAGGCATCAGATTTTAAAAATCTCCGAGCTGCGCGGACATGCAGTGCGATGTTTTCAGCATCTCTGAACTGGAAGTAATTATCAGCCATTCTGTCAAAGTGTTGATCAAGCTGCTCGTGATATTTGTCTTTAAGAATTTTTAGGACGCGTGCTTTGACTTCTTCTTTTTCTTGAATGAAGTGTGAGGTGTAGGTCTCTTTCCCTTCTTTCATGAAAGCGAGAGTGTTTTGGTAGAGCTGAATCATCAGTGTTTCTTTCCAAGGTGACCATGCCTCTTCGTTGGTTCCATTAGAGTCGGCATAGGTGAAGAGGAAGAGGTCAGAGAGGAGGCTGGGGAGCTTCATCTGCCCAGCAAATTCTTCAATCACTTCTGAATCTTCTAAGTTTCGTGTGGTGGCAAATCTCCAAAAAGTTAAGTGATGGTCTACTAGGAACATGATGCGCTTACGGCGGCCGCCTCGGATTTGGAGCCTGTTACAAACTTGGGAGGCTAGCATGGCTGATCCATCGATATGCTCTCTGACATTCTCAGCTCGACCTGAGTCATGGAGAATGAGGGCGATATAGAGGGCGTAGGGGTCTTCAATATTTTGAAGAAGACGTTTATAGCGCTCGTGTTTAGGGTCATCTGAAGCGACTAAGGCATCTAGCTGATCAATACACCTGAGGGTGTGTTCGTCGGCTGTATAACGATGGAAAAATTCATGCTGAACGAGGCAATCCATCTTCCCGAATTCTGGTAGATGGGCTCCGAGGAAGCCGACACGATGCATGAGGCGCAAAATTCTAGCAACTTGGCCTTTTGATTCTAAAATAGCTCGAAAGGTTTCTCGAGTGTTTTTTGCGGAGCGAAATTTATCATCAATCAGGTAAAGATCACGTTTGATGAGTTTTCTAATTTGTGGAGAAAGTTCGAGTTCACGCTGCTGGCAGTGTAAGAAAAGTGCCATGAGCTGGTGGGGGTGATCGGTGAAAATATCCGAGTGGGCTGGGTAAATACGCCCATTACGAGAAGAAAAGGTATCAAAAGTTTCTCTCCCTTTCCGTCTTTTGCTGAGCCAGGATCGCCAGCCTGTTTCTGCTTGGTCTTCAATTTCTATTTCGAAAATTTCCAGAAGGCTATTGGCGTGTTGGTGGAGTGCACGAGTATGGCGGTAGTAGTCACGCATGAAGGACTCACAGCGTCGAAGGATAGATTTTTCCGCGTAGTTGAAATTGGTTGCGACAACCCCTTGAAGCTGAAGTGTGAGGATGTCTGTGCTAGATCCGGTGTGGAAATGCAGCTCGTTTCTGACTCTGTGTAAAAAATCATAAGCCTCGCGCATGGCATTACATGCTTTTCTTGTGAGTGAGCGCTTCTCTACGAATGAGTCGAGTGAAGTGAAGCCTTTTTTAACCCGTGCTAGCCACATGACATTTTGAAAATCACGTAGCCCTCCACAGCTTTCCTTCACATGGGGTTCTTGTAAAAAAACAGTGTAGGAATACTTTTTGTGTCGAGATCTGATGTCTTCGCGTCGAATCTCAAAAAAATCAATAGTGTTTTTTTCAAGAGATTCTTTTTGAAAACGCTCCTGGAAGCTTATGAAATTAACATCTGAACCCGTGATGAAGCGGGCATCCATGAGCGCTGTTTTAGTCTGTTGGTCGGATTGGGACTCTTTGATGCATTCGGAAACACTACGAGTGGAGTGGCCTAGTTTAAGCCCTAGATCCCATAAAATATAGAGCAGACTCTGGGTGAATTCTTTTTCAGGTTCGGAAAGGGCATGAGAGTTTTTTGGGAGTAGGAATAAAATATCTATATCTGACCCAGGGTTGAGATAGCCTCTACCGTAGCCACCCACAGCTAGAATGCCGATAGGCAGCTTGTCTATGGAGAGTGTGGACTGGTTTAAGCAATGAGAGAATGCTAGGATGATGATCTCATCGATCAGGGCTGAGCGGTAGCTAGCGATCTCGAGTCCACCCCCATTGGTGTTATGTAGCGTTTTGATGCATTCCATCTCACGGACCATGAACTCTTTATATTGAGGGGATTCATGAGTGATTTCGAGGTTGGCGCGTGCCTTCATTTCCTGGATGTAGTCCATGTTCAGAGAATGCTTGGAATTTATACAAGTAAGCAAGAAAAAGACTATCAAATTTGAATAATGAGCGTAACTTGTGAACGAATCGTGAGCAAGAACTCGGAAAAGTGCATGAGATAAATAAATATCGAAAGAACTTGACCAAGAGCGTGATCTAACCAAGATTTCAGCTCGTTCACAATAGGTGAGCGCCCTATAATAGGTGGATTGTATTAAAAAATATTCTGACTATTTAAAAAATTTTCTAAAATTATGGCAAAAAAGAAAGTAGCAAAAAAAACCACTGCTAAAAAAGCTGCGGTAAAAAAAACCACTGCTAAGAAAGCTGCGGTAAAAAAAACCACTGCTAAAAAAGCTACTAAAAAGGCTGCAGTGAAAAAAACTACCACAAAGAAAGCTACTAAAAAGGCTGCGGTGAAAAAAACTACCACAAAGAAAGCTATTAAAAAGGCTGCGGTGAAAAAAACTACCACAAAGAAAGCTACTAAAAAGGCTGCGGTGAAAAAAGCCGTTACAAAAGAGTCTTCTAAGCCCAAGGCAGCAGTTAAGAAAGCTACAACGACCAAGAGCCCCAAGAAAAAGCTCTCAAAACTAGAAGCCCTACTTCTAAAAGAACAGGAGGAAAAAGAAAAGCGCTTGGCGAATCGTAAGCCAAAGAGCAGAATTGATACTCCTGAAATTCAGGAGAAAATTCGTGAGCTCATCAAGTTAGCTAAAGAGCAGGAATACCTCACCTATGACGATATCCATGACACCTTACCGAATAATCTGGTAAACCCAGAGGATGTGGAAGCTATCTTTGAGCGTCTTCGTAACATGGAGTTCGATATTATCGACGCTTCAGAAGTCGACCGCTACCGTGATAAACGCAAAGATAGCGCGGATGAAGCAGAGAGTAAAACAGAGCAAAAACTAGATATCCTTGATGACCCAGTCCGGATGTATCTCAAGCAAATGGGACAGGTCCCTCTCCTGACTCGTGAGCAAGAAGTTGAAATTTCTAAGCGTATCGAAGATGCAGAGCTAACCGTGCAGAAGTATCTGTATAACTTCGGTTTTATCACCGAGTGTTACCTTGAGCTTGCCGATAAACTGACCAAAGGGAAGGAACGTTTTGACCGCGTTATTTTGGACAAAAAAATTGAGTCCAGAGAACGCTACATGAAAGTTCTACCGAAACTTTGCCAACAGCTACGTGACGCACATGAAGCATGTGATGACATTTTCAGAAAGCTTAATGCCAAGAGCCCACGCGGCGTAGCAAAGCTTAAAGAAGAGTTCCAGAAGCAACTCAGTGCGCTCTCAAAACTTTACTCTCGCTTCTACTATAAGCAGAAAGTGATCGAAGATTTTTGTGATAAGGCTGAAGAAATTCAGAAAAAAGTGTGGCGCTATAAACGTAAGATCGAAGCCAATCCAAGCGATAAAGAGTTTGAGACTAAAATCCGTGAAACGCAGCAGATTTCTTGGTTCTCCATCGATGAGTTCCAAGAGAACTATAAGCTGCTGAGAAAGTGGATGAAGGCCGCCTATGCCGCGAAGACTGAAATGGTTGAGGCAAACCTTCGACTTGTGATCTCGATCGCGAAAAAGTATACAAACCGTGGCTTGTCCTTCCTCGATTTAATTCAAGAAGGAAACATGGGCCTCATGAAGGCAGTAGAAAAATTCGAATACCGTCGAGGCTATAAATTCTCCACCTATGCAACGTGGTGGATCCGCCAGGCTATTACGCGTTCTATCGCAGATCAGGCTAGAACGATCCGTATCCCCGTCCACATGATTGAGACAATCAATAAGTTGATGCGCGTGCAGAAGCAATTGGTCCAAGAATATGGACGTGAACCGACCTCAGATGAGATCGCAGACGAGATCCACTTACCTGTTGAGCGTGTGCGTGCAGTGCTGAAGATGGCGCAACAGCCGATTTCCTTACAAGCTCCAGTGGGAGACTCCGAGGACACTTCTTTTGGTGACTTTATCGAAGATAAAGCTGCAGAGAACCCAATGGAAGAAGCTGGCTTTGCGATGCTAAAGGAAAAAATTATCGATGTGCTCGATACACTTACTGAACGTGAGCGTGAAGTGCTAGAACAACGTTTTGGCCTTAAGGATGGATATAGCCGCACTTTAGAGGAAGTTGGACGTCAGTTCCAGGTGACTCGTGAACGTATCCGTCAGATCGAAGCAAAGGCTCTCAGAAAGATGCGCCACCCGACTAGAATTAGAAAATTAGAAGGCTTTATTGAGCTTCCTAATATGTAAGTCAGACAAGCATTAAGAAGCGATTTAATCCCATCACGCAAGTGGTGGGATTTTTTTATTTTTGTTAGATGTGTAGAGTTGTAAGGTGCTCTATTCAAGTGGTTTTTGGGGGTTGGATGTATTTTTAAAATTGAGCTAATTTGTCGTCCTGTTAGAATGAAAGCAATTTGTTAGAGTGTTTTTTTTTAGTTCTTAGGGAGTTGCGGAGAGGTCGAATTATTTACTTTGGAATAGTTGAATTTTAAGAGTAAATGTTTTTAAAATTTGAAGCTTGTGGAACGGCTGTGGAACATGAGTTTGAGCGCCCTGAAATATTTTTTTAAAAAAATGGATGTGTCTGAGTCTTTACTTGAGGCATATTTTTCTCACAGCACGACACGTGAAATGAATCTTAAGAGTTTAGGTGAAAGCTTATATCTTATGAGCATTTTATGAGCTGATCCACTAACTTTTGTCCACACCTCGCACATACTAATGAACACAACTGAAATTTACCAAAATGAAGAACATATCGACAAAAAAGAAGCTTGGGCAAAAATTTCAAAATTCGTAGCAGCCCGTGTTGGAGCAGACACTTACGCACGTTGGTTTGTAAATGCAGATGTGTTCGATATTTCCGAGACCTTGGTAGAAGTGATGGTGGAGAGTGAGACGCATCAATTATGGATTGAGACCAATTATATACCAGAGCTTCAGGCGGCAGTGAATGATTTCTTTGGTGATAACCATGTGGTATCAGTCATCGTGGAAAAGACAGATAGCGCTATATCAGAAGAACCCGATTCAGAGGCAGAAGGACTAGCAAATGGAAAAACTAGGAAGCGTTCCTCAAAACTTAGCCCAGAGGAGGAAAAAGCTTTTGCTCGTAAGGTAAAAGCATCAGGGCTTAATCCTCAGTTCACGTTTGAGCGCTTTGTAGTGGGGCACTCGAACGAGTTTGCACAGGCAGCTTGCTCCGCAGTTTCTAATAAAAAAGGCCTGAGTTATAATCCTTTGTTTATTCACGGAGGATCAGGAATGGGGAAAACCCACCTCATGCAGTCTATTGGGCATGCTTGCCTACGCAATGACCCTTCTGCAAAAGTCGTTTATCTGACCTGTGAGAAATTCACCAATGAATTTATTGATGCAGTGCGTAAAGGTGACCTTAGTAAATTTAGAAACCGCTACAGAAATGCAGATATGTTGCTCATTGATGACATTCAGTTTCTTGCAGGAAAAGAACGCTCTCAAGAAGAATTTTTTCACACTTTTAACTCATTGCTAGACCTCCAAAGCCAGATAGTGCTCATCTCAGATCGCCCAGCTTGTGAGATAAAGAACCTTGAGCCACGCCTTATTTCACGGTTTGAGTGCGGTCTTACAGTAGAGGTGCAGCAGCCACAAATAGAGACAAGAATGGCCATCCTTCAAAGAAAGATGGATGAGTGGGAAGTTAACCTCGATAAAGAACTTATCGAATTCTTAGCAAAGAGAATCAGAACAAATATTAGAAGACTGGAAGGTGGACTAGTTCGTCTAGCTACATATGCCTCATTAGGATCGGAAGAAGTCAGCATCGAACGCGCAGAAGGCTTGCTAAAAGACATCCTCAGAGAAGAGGGGGCGAAGCAGGTGACCATCCCATCTATCCAAAAAACGGTTTCAGAGCATTTTGATGTGAAAGTTTCCGATATCACAGGACGTCGCAGGCCTGCGAATATTGCCTTTGCACGCCAGATCGCTATGTATTTAAGCAGGAAGCTTACACGCTGCTCTCTTATGGAAATAGGGGAAGCCTTTGGAGGGCGTGATCATGGAACTGTGATCCACGCTTGCAAAAAAGTAGCGGAAAAATCTGACAAAGAAATGCAGGTCAGAAATACAGTAGAAATGCTAGATTCTCTTTTAATGAAATAAATGCAATTTACCCTTTTTTTTAAAAGTTATATGGATTTAGTCACTTGAAAAATGCTACGACTTCCTTTATAAATTAATTATAACCTCTGATCTAAAACATCTAGTTTTATATGTCTATTCAATCAAATAATAAGGAAGTGGAGCAAGCGCTCTTAGCTAAATTAGAAGAGCAACCTGATTCATGGGAAATCAGAAAACAGGCAGTTACACATCTATATGAAGATAAGCAATACCTTAAGGCTGCAGATATATTATGGACTGCACCAGAAATCCCCTCAACGGATGTAGATATAGCCTTTGCGTTACAAATTATTTCTCGTGCAAAACCTAATCGCTCACTTCGATTGATTTACGAAGTACTTCGAAGAAACAATAAGAAGCCTCTGAAGAATATAGCGATGGCACGTGCTCTCAATGATGTGGGCCTCTATATGGAAGCTTCTCGTTTTTATGGGGCTGCTGTAGCGGATGATCTGGAATTATTTAATCTTACTTTTGAGCGTCAGATGCTTTGGATGGATGATTCTAAACGGCTGGTCGAAGAGTGGATGAAATCAGACCCAGATGCGAGAATTCCACTGAAGGTGAAGGCTCAGGTAATGGAAGGAGCACTGATTAGACCTGTAGATATCGATAGTGAAATAGATGCTATTCCTGAGGAAGAAGAAAATCCTAGTCCAGTTCAAGAAGTAGTTCCACAATTACCGCTAGAGGCGTCAGAGTTAGATACTAGCGTAGAAAATGAAAAATTAAATGAGCAGGAGTTTTCCGCGCCTTTAAACCTAGATAAAGCTGTTGTGATGGCAAACAATTCTTTATTAGCAGCAACGGAAGCTCAAAAACTTAAGAAAAGTGTTTCTCCGCCAATGTCTGCACCGGCAGTTAGAGACCTGAGAACTCTAAATGCAGAAACAGAGAATAGTAAGCCTCAATTGCTCATTCCTGAAGTTAAACAAGAGAGTCCTAGCCTTCTCATACCGAAAGTTGAGAATCCTGATGAGGATAAGGATCTTGAAGATTCTTTGCCAGAGGAGGACACAGCACAATTACCTATTGTGGAGGAGAATCCCTCAGAGCAAGAAAATTCAGAAATGAAGGTTGAAGTTAAGGAGCCTGAAGAGGTGGTAGATGTTGTGCCGGAGGTTGATATTGCACAGTTACCAGCTGCGGACGATAACGTCCCAGAAGAAGAACTAGAGGGGGAGCTTGAAGAAAATATTGAAGATGGTATACTGGAGGAAGATATTGCACGGTTACCAGCTGCGGACGAAAGTGTCCCTGAACAAGAAAATTCAGAAGAACAATCTGAAGAAGGTCTAAAAACTCCTATTTTTGGTTTGCCAAAAAAATCAACGGCTTCAATGAATTTACCAAATTTTGGGAGAGGCAAAAGGTAGACTTTAAATAAATTCTGAAAAATGGATACGTCTTTTTTAGGCGCAAGAAGGGAAATCTTAGACTTTAATCATTCACTATAACAGGTGTCCCTAGAGGTGCATGTTTAAAAAATATTCTAGCCATATGATCTGGTAGTCTTACACATCCGTGGGATGCACGGTAGCCTGGAATGAAACCGGTGTGCATTCCTACTGCTCCATTAAAGCGCATGAAATTGTTCATAGGAGCACCTTTGTAAACTTGCCCAGCTCCAGGTTTATCAAGTCTTGAATCAGCATCAGAAATGACCACTTGCTTCGTTTTACGGTCAATAATTTCCCCGTAGAGAGAGGAATTATGCTTAGCTCTTTTCTGGGTGATTCTAAATGTTCCTTTTGGCGTGTCGTGTCCTGAAGTCCCTGTGGAGACAGGGGAGATGCCAGCGAGCTGGTCTCCTTTATAAAAATAGGCAAGCTGTTCATCAATGGAAATACGAATACGTGCTCTACCAGTGAGTGAGTCGCCATCCCAGTAGCCATTTTTTCGGAATGAACCATCATCTTTGAGCTCCGTCTCATATCCGACAAGGTAGGAACTATTCGGCTTTTCTTGTGCTGTTTCTGGAGGGTAGCACTGAGTAAGAAGGGCACAGGAGAGGAAGGGTAAAATCAAACGTAATTTCATGATCTAGGTAGTTAACTTGCCTCAGTATATGCTGCATATTTAGGAGCTTGTCAACGCGCAAGGTAGTTTGATCGTGTTCAGGAGTTGACCCTCTTTATGACTCAGTTAGTTTGAGGCCATGAGTATTACCACGGGGAGGGGAAAAGATGGCCAGACAGATTTATTGTTTGGACGGAGAATTGAAAAGCATGATTTAAGGATCGAGGTATGCGGGAGTATAGATGAACTCAATGCATACATCGGGGTCGTGCGAGCTAGCGGAATCTCCGAGGAAGCCATTGCGTTACTAGACGCGATTCAGAAACACCTCGTCGCGATGATGGGTGAGGTAGCGAGACTCCACGAGGATGTAGTTAAATACGATGAGAAAGGCTATAGTAAAATCACCGCAAAGGAAAGCGAGTGGCTAAACGTTCAGATTAAGGAAATCGAGTCAGGGGGGGTCACCTTTCGAGGTTGGGCTAGACCTGGAGAAGCGATTGTTCAAGCGGGCGCATTCCTGGATGTGTGCCGGACCATCTGTCGGAGAGCCGAAAGACAATTCTGGAATTGGGATAGAGAAGATCATTATCTCATTCATAAAAGATACCTCAACAACCTTTCAGATCTTCTGTGGCTCTTAGCTAGAGATGCAGAAAAATAACCCCATACTAAGAATGATAAAATAATTATTTATATTATTCCTTTTATTTTTCTTGATTAAAACTGAATTTTCAGTAATTACTGAAAGTGTGAGCGAGGAAAATGATATATTCACTAAGGCAAAGGACGATTTTATTGCTAGTTGGGGGGCGTTAGGAACAAGCTGGGGGATTAGTAGAACCATGGCTCAAATCCATGCCCTTCTCATGGTTTCTCCAGATCCTTTAAGCACAGATGAGGTGATGGAAGAGCTACATATCAGTAGGGGGAATGCACATACAAACTTGAAAGACTTAGTGGGATGGGGACTTGTCCGTATCGTAGTGAAAAAAGGAGAGCGTAAAGAATTCTTCGAAGCTGAAAAAGACGTGTGGAAAACCTTCACCATTGTCTTAAAAGAGCGGAAGAGAAGAGAGATAGAACCTGCGATAGCTCTCCTAGAAGACTGTGCTGAACGCACCAAGGGCGCATCCTCGAAAGAAGAGAAGGCCTTCAATAATCAAATGAAGGAACTAGAGACCTTTGCACGTTTTGCCTCGAATATGGGAGAAAAAATAGCATTGCTCTCCTACGGGCCTGCAATGAAAATAGCAGCAAAGGTTTTTAAATAACCTCTCTCAGCCGAGAAAACACTAGTCAGATAAAGAAAGTATAAATTAACATCATCCCCACATCTTCGGAGTGGGGATAAAAAATAAAACCTATTTTCAGTAATTACTGAAAATACAATATAAACAAAATGAAAATACCAGAAGAAATTAAATACTTAGAAATTTTTTATGATGGCAGATGCGGGATGTGCTGCACTTTTCATGAATGGGTTAATGCACAGGAGCGTGCCTTTGGGCTGACGTTCATTCCGTATCAAGATCCAGCACTGGAACACTGCTTCCCCAACTTAGCAGAGTTGGAACCAGATAAACAGATGATAGTGCGGACAGATACAGGGGAGCTATTCTTTGGAGCGGAAGCCTGGGTACTCTGCCTCCTAAGTTGTAAACATCATCAAGGAATGGCGCGGCGCTTAGGTGGGAAGGTACTGCTGCCAGTAGCCATCAGAGCCTGTCATTTACTTGCCACTAATCGCAAAAAGCTTAGCAGGGTATTCTTTAGAAAAAAGGACAATGCGGTAATGCAAGAGTTACATCAAATGGAGAACCCAAACTGTGGTGAAGGAGGCTGCGCCTTATGATACTTGAGTATGCACTACGCTTAGCGGGAGTAGGATTGTTACTCCTTTGCTTAGCTAATTTCATGGCTCAGGGGATGCTGGGGTGGAGGGAAAATTTGACTAAAACCGACCGCTTTTTCCAACAGGTGTTTCTGGTGCATAAATACTATGTCGTATATATGCTCATAGGGATGGCGCTGGCGTGCTTATGGGCAACGGATGAACTAATCGCGCAAGAGACATTGGTGACTCGGGGGTTCGTTTGGTTCACAGCTCTCTTCTGGGTGAGTCGGGTAGGGCTGCACCTTTTTTATTACGATAAAACTCTGCACCGTAAACACCCGTATTGGAATCTACTCTTCCTAGCAGCCTTTATATATTTCGCTGCTACTTTTCTCACAACTGCATTAATAAGTTAGAACATAAAAAATGATGCATATAATAAAATGGAGTTATCCGCTATTAAAAAAAGAGAGTAAGAGATGAGGCATTGCTTAGAGCTTCCTTTTGACGTAAATAAACTTCAAACTTAATTAAGATAATATGGAGACCGTAATTAAACTAGGACTACAGGTGGCAGGGCTTGCGCAGTTATTACTATGTGTGGTGAGCGTTGCGATCCCTCGCTGCTTGCAGTGGAATGAGCGGACGGCTTGCCTGATCCCCTTTATTCGACAGATGTTTTATACATACGCCTTGTATGTCCTAGGGAGTCATTTTTTCTTTGCTGTGATATCTTTATGCTTCGCAGAGGAGTTACTGACTAGCGGGCCATTAGGTAGCTGTATGTTAGGCTTCATGGGGGTTTGGTGGACGGTGCGGATTATTTGTCAGTTTTTCTTTTTTGACAGAGAGGGGATTCCTAACACTCCGTTTAATAAAGTTGCAGAGGGTTTGTTGGTCTTGATGTTCTTTTGCTTAGTAGCTGTATATTGGGGGTGCGTGTTATGGAGTTTGACCCATTAATATTACTGGGAGTTTGCCTGATGGGTATGGGGTTTAACCTGTTAGCTAAAAAGAGCATAGAGTGTTGGCTTCTCCCTCGTGTGGCATACTGGGTATTGATCCTTGTTCCTTTTGCTGTGACTCACATGTTCATGTTAGAGCAGCCTGTGCTCGCAAGAGTAGTGGGGCTGTGTGTGGTGCTACTGTTAGGAATGAAGGCGATCGTTTACATGGAATGGATAAGGAGTGGGGGATGCAGATTGACTTGGTTACGCTGGTTTGGCTTTAGCTACCTGTGGTTCGGAATGGAGCCGAGAGCTTGGGTCGGTGAAAGAAAAAAAATGAGTTGGGGGACGCACGCTGGTTGGGGCAGCTTCTGTATCTTGATTGGTGCAGTCGGACTAAGTGCAGTGAGTTATCTGAATATCTACCTGATGCCTCTGACATTTATTTTCATGAGTATGATGTTCCACTTTGGAGTGCTCCGCTGGCTCACGGCATTCTGGCGGATGAATGGGTTTCCTGTGAGAGCCTTATTTCGGAACCCTTTAGTCACAACAGGCTTTGGAGACTTTTGGGGAGCGCGGTGGAACTTAGCCTATAGCCAGATGATGGCACGTGCCATCCAACGACCTCTAACGCCAAAGATAGGGAAAACCCCAGCCATTTTTGTCGTGTTCCTCGTCTCTGGATTTTTTCATGAATGCGCTATCACGATTCCCGCGCAGAGCGGGTATGGCTACCCAACGCTATTTTTTCTATTGAATGGCCTAGCAGTAATTGTGGAGAGTAAGGGAAAGTGGTTACGCTACGCGTGTCTAATCACTCTAATCGCTGGGCTACCTGTGTTATTTCCTCTAGTTTTCGTAGAGGAAGTAATCGAACCGATTCAACTATTATGGAAACAATGGATAAAACTATAGTGATCGTGGGAGCCAATGGCTTTCTCGGACGTTACCTCTCTACGTTCTTTCTCACCAAGGGCTGGGATGTAAGAGCGGTGGCTCGGAGTGAAAATGGTTTAGCTGAAGGAGTGGGTTACCATCCTTGGGATGGCGAGGAAGAGGGACCGTGGATGGAGGCGTTCGAGAAGGCTGGTGTGATCGTTAACCTTGCGGGGAGAACAGTGAACTGCAGGTATAACGAGAAACATAAAAAACAGATATTTGACTCACGAACGCGAACGACCGAGCTTGTCGGAAAGGCGATTAGTAAAGCTACACATGGTCCTCAGTTATGGATCAACTCTAGCACGGCAACGATTTACCGTCACGCTGAGGATAAAGCTCAGACAGATGAAGAGGGGGAGATAGGGAGTGGATTTTCTGTAGAGGTGGCAAAACTATGGGAGAACACCTTTTTTAACTACACCTTACCAAAGCCAGTAAGAAAAATTGCCATGCGCACAGCCATCGTGATGGCGAAGGAGCCTGGAACAGTATTAGAAGTGCTAGCCAATCTAGCCAAGAAAGGCTTAGGTGGTAAAATGGGGGACGGGATGCAGCGGGTGAGCTGGATTCATGTACAGGATTTCTGCAGAAGTATCGAATGGATGATAGAGCGTGAAACCGCAGAAGGCGTGTATAATGTGAGTGCGCCTAATCCAATCAGTAACAAAGCCTTAATGGAGCAGGTGAGAAGCTATGTAGGGATACCCTTTGGCTTATCTGCAAGCAAATGGATGCTCGAAATTGGAGCGTTCTTTATGCGGACGGAGACCGAATTGATCCTAAAAAGCCGTTGGGTCATTCCCACTAGGTTAGAAAAAGAAGGCTTTGAGTTTCACTACACTACTTTCAGTGAAGTGGTGAAATGAAGCACGAAGGAAGTGAAGATTTCTCTGCTACAGGACTTAGCTAAAGAGAGTTCTAAAATTCAAAAAAGAGGTCTAAATCATTCTCGGAGAGAAGATCAGGGTTCTCAGAGAAGGTGACAAGAAACTCGCCAACAAGATCATCATCATCAATCACTGAGGTGAAATCATTGATGACTGTGCTCTTTTCCTGAATGGAATCAAAATAAGCCTCCTTAGATGGATTCTGCTGAGGGCTTGTGTGCGCGGTGTTACCCTCACTAGCCGCAGAGCTAAGAGAGGATGTATCAAATGCAAGTGGAAGAATCACCACGGCACATGCCACCGCTAAGCCAGCTAGTGCATACTTAGGCTTTAGCCACTGGCTCCAAAAACCAGATTTTTTCTCAGATTGCTGTAAGCGAACCTCTCGTAAGACATTTTTGCTGAACGAGGGACTAGCCTTAGCTGGGCGGGCTTCCTTGAGCAGGTCCCACACTTGGTCATCTGTCTGATTAGATTCTTGGCTCATTGTCTTCGTATAAGTAACCGCTAATGTGATAAAAAGTTGCGCTTTTAAAGTAAGTTTTTTATTTTTCTCACACCCCAGGTTTTGAACCCCAGAGGCGGATATGAAGTCGATCCCCGAAGCGATAACCTTCTTTTTTACAAATATCGGCAATTTTAGTTCTCCTCTGATTGAGAGCTCTGCGCGTCCGACCTTCAGGCATAAGGATGACTTTATGAGCTGGGATTGAGAAAGTGTCGATGATGGATTCTAGTTCATGGAGATCCATTTCATCCATAACGACGAACTTGAACCAGCTATTTGGGCAATCTCTGAAATAGTTGAGCGCGTCTTTTTTGAGACGTGAGCGTAATGGGTTTCCGGAGTTATTCAACTTTGGCGACACATTGAACTGGTCAATGTATTGTCTGAATTTATCATTTGGGATAATGGTTCCATTCGTCTCTACTTCAAATCTAAAGCTCGGATCGTGTCTCCTCAGCTCTGCCATAAGCCCCACCCATGCTTCTTGTTGTAAAAGAGGTTCACCTCCTGTGAGAATCACATTTCTACATGAATGCTGCAGCACTTCTGCTGCGATCTCTTCGGAGGAGAGCTTAATAATATAGTCTTTTTTCTCAAATTTCTGGTAGCCCTCTAGAGATTCGTTCTCGTGTCTCCAAGGGGTATTAACCCAGTTCCAGGTATAGTCAGTGTCACACCAACTACAATGTAAGTTACATAGAGAGCTACGAATAAAAATAGCTGGCATACCTGTATTCACCCCTTCACCTTGAAGTGTGTAAAAAATTTCAGCTTTTCCTTTGAGCTTGGCGAGCTTGAGTTGAGGCATCGCAAAAAAGTAGAAAAAAACGGGAAGGGAGTAAACGAGGAAGTGAAATTTTATGAAATTGACGTAAAATAGCTAAAGCCTTAAAAAACGGTATTGATCGCTTGACATCACGAGAAGAGTTTGTAGTTTCTCGCTCCCAGCTCGCAAAGCTGTAACAAATCACTTTAAATCATACTCATGGCAAATAACAATTCAGCTAAGAAAAGAATTCGTCAGATCGAACGTCGCACTTCCCGTAACAAGGCACTTCAGTCTCGCGTAAAGTCCTACCGTAAGCAAACACTTGCACACGCTGCGGAAGGGAATAAAGACAAAGCTAGCGATTCATTCAAGAAGTTCGTCTCAGCAGTAGACATTTGTGCAAAAAAGAAAATTTTCCACAAAAACAAGGCTGCTAATCTTAAGAGCAGAACAGCAAAAGCTCTTAAAGCTGCTTAATGCACTCCGCGTAAGCGGTAGCTTTGCGAAATTTAATCTATTTTCTAAAATGCGACATCAAAGAGATGTCGCATTTTTTTATTTTACCTAGTAGAGAATCCTTAGTATGGTTTCCTTTGATCCCAATTTTTTGTTAATGAGTAAATCAAAAATCACAGACAGAATGCAGAAAGCGAAAGAAATTGCTGCAAATCCTAGCCAATTTAAGGTGTGTGAAGGGTGCGATTCAATTGCTGGAATATTAGCCGATGTCTGTCCTAATTGTCATGCATATAGATTTGACGAATCCCCCTCGAAGGTCGTTGATCAAGCGATTTATCTAGGCTCACGTAAGAAAACATCAGTCACGACAGCAGACCTTAGTTAGAGGGGAAATAGTAATTTATAAAAAGATGAATATTTTTAATTATTTAATGGTAGGAGCTGTAGCAGTAGGTGGATATGTTGCCTATCCATTCCTTTTGGGGCCAGAAGGTAAGTTTGCTAAATTTGCATATAATCTGCCAGAGACTGAACGTGCAGAAGATTTCTCTGCAGAGGAGGGATTGGAGGACCAGGCTTTTTCGCTGGATATGGTGATAAAAGAGGATTTTCCCTCAGTGTGTAAAATGACCAAATCTGGTTTCGCTAATATTCGAGGAGTAAAGGCGGAGCTCATGAAAGGCGATAAATTAAAGCCAATTTCCTTAGAGGGAGATGAACTGACGGTAATGATTGAGAAGCTGGGGATTGAAGGGGAGCTTTCTGTGTCGCTCACTAATTTTGCTAAATTGGCAGAGCCTGCCACAATCGCCCGACTAGGTGGAAAGAAGGCTAATACTAAGGCTAAGGCTCCTGTGGTGGTATCGGCAGAAGATTCCAAAGAAGTAATGCCTCAGAATGAGAGGGGGTCTGCGGTCACTTCAGCTGAAGATAATGAGCCAGAAGCTATTGCAAAAGTTGATGTTGAGATGGGGGACGATGGTAGTGGGGACTCAGAGTCAGGAGGTGAAACTGTTGCTTCCTCTTCTAGTGGCCTTTTTGGAGATCCGTTTGGCTCAGCCGGAAATGGAGGTGCTAATGACGATCCTTTTTCATTACAAGGGAACTCTGATTCAGTAAAAAATGTTGATAATCCTGTTTCAGTGCTAAAAATCAAACAGCTTGTTCAGAATGAATACAGTTCACTTAATTCTTTGAAAGAGGCAAAGGTAACGAAAATTTCAGTAGGTAAAAACGAAACTGTAGGCTCGAAGGCTTACCAAATTGGAACTGTATCCTTTCAAAAAGACACACTCCTTGGAGTAAGAAAATTTGGAGCTAAAGCCTTAATCTCGGACGGGAAAATTGAAAAATGGGTTTGGTCAATATCAAACCAAGATATGGAATAGCGCAAGTTGGCTAAAAGCCCAGGGTTTGGTTCTATAGTCAGATTGTAAGTATCGCATAGATAAGCTAAATACGCGAATAGCCACATGTGACTCTCTAGATGAGTAAAAAAATGTAACGCGTTTAACAAAAATTAGCCACGGGTTCGCTTTATGGGTGAAGAGATGAATTCAACGAGTCAAACAGAGAGATCAGTGGTGGCGTTCAAACCAGGAGTGTCATGGGGAGAGTGGCTAAGAGAGCATGGAGCAAAGCTTCTGCTCTTTGCTCGACAGCAGACCCGATCTCATGCTGATGCTGAAGATATTCTACAGGAAGGATTAGTAAAGTTAGCTAAGAAGGTAAAAGACGGTACTTTTGAAGGGGGGCAGTCTTCGTGGCCTTCTTATGTTTACACCAGTATTCGCAGGAGTGCTATTGATCTAGGGAGAAAAAACGACCGGAGAAGTATACGAGAGGAAAAGGTAGAAGCTGATAAAAAGCTTCAGAGTGGAGGGATGTCAGACCCGTGGTTCGAAAGCCTCTCAGAAAGAGCAGAGTCGCGCGAGCTGATAGAAAAAGCCCTAAAAGAACTTCCTGGAAAATTCTCAGAAGTGATTGTTTTAAAAATATGGAGCGAGCAGACATTTGCTGAAATCGGCCAGCAACTTGAAATTTCTCAAAACACCGCTGCCTCGAGATACCGTTACGGCCTAGAAGCATTGAGAAAATTATTAGCGAATGCGCGTAAAGACGAAGATCTGTAAAAATGGATAAAAAATTAATAGAGACGGAAGAACAGCTAAGTGCTTTAACGTTAGGGCTGCTAGATGAAACGTTTCTTTCGAGCCTCGAGTCAGCCATGCATAACTGCACTTCCTCAGAAGACTTGAGAGAGGTCGAAGGCGAGCTCGCGTGTTTGACCCCCAGAGAGTTAAGTGAAGATCAGGTAGATCACCTAGAGTCTGTAATTATGGGGAGCAACCTGGAGCAGGAATTACAAGAGTATACTCCAGCTAAACTAGATGCGAACGTATTGGCGAACCTGGAGGAGATGATGGAATCAACGTCTCGAACACCTGCCATTATTCCTTTTGCAGCCCCTAAGAAAAAATCTCGACCTCTAGTTGCTTGGGGAAGTGTCGCAGCAGTTATTCTCTTTGGCTTAGTGAGCGTTATTACGTGGCCGAGTGCTGGAGATGGACAGCAGCAGGTGGCTCAGACAGCATTCCCTCAAAGTGATGAAATGACTGAGCCTTTCCGCATTTCACCATCTACCGAATTAACAAGTGAGACATTTAAAAATATCATTAATGCTAGTAATGAAGGGATGGAGATATCTGAAGGAACCCCCGTGCACCGAGTCAGGATCCGCTATAATGAGGTGGAGAAAGTGAACACTAAAGACGGAAAACAGTTTGAAAGAATCAATCCAAGGGAAGAAGTTTTCTTTATTCCGGTTGAGACTAATTAGTGAAATATAAAAGAATGCTGATGTTTTTTTAATTTATCTTCCTTGTGAAGACAAAAAACACATTAGCAATCGCTTACTTAGTAGATATGAAAATAAATAGTATGTTATCATCGTTGTTAGTATGTAGTGGAGTTTTTTGTTCCCCTGTGTTTGGAATTGAAATCCCTACCAAGGAGATCACGAAGCCTGCACCACCTGAGGGGTCTGCCGCCCAGGTGCAGAAGAAAAAAAATGCTGAAGCATCTTCGATTGCTTGGCTAGGGGTTGCAGGTGGCTCTATGCCTGATATTCTAGCTCAGCACCTTGAAGTGGAAAAAGGTTTAGTGATTGATCACGTTGTTCCTGATAGCCCAGCAGGGAATGCTAATTTTAAAGAAAAGGATGTGATCCTCGAAGTGGGTGACAAAAAAGTTGGAAGCCAAAGTGAATTGAGAAATGTTATCAAATCAAAAGCACCGGGTGAATCTTTAGAGATTACAATTGTTAGGTCTGGGAAAAAAATTAAGCAAAAAGTAGTTTTAGGAGAACGTCCAGAGCCTAAGAGAGATCTTGCAGCACGAGGACCTGATTCGATATTTAAAGAACTAAGGAAAATGAAGATGAAAAGCTTCTTTGGGAAAGGTTCAGAACTACAGGACGAGGAAATAGAAAAGCTGATGAAGCAGATCGCCGAAAAAAACTGGAGCAAAGAACCTTTCAAGCTTAAACAAGCGTTTGAATCCTCAGGGGGGGATTTTAAGTTTAGCTTTGGCGAGAATAATGTTAAAAATGGAATGACTCAAAAAATCACAATTTCTGATAAATCTGGAAAATTGAGCCTGATCGAGGACGAAAAAGGTGAGTCTGTCCGCGCTGAGGATCTAGAAGGCAACTTAATCTTTGAGGGCCCGATGAATACAGAAGAGGAACGAGCGTTAATTCCTGAGGATATTATGAAACGTGTAGGCAAGTTAAAGTAGTTTCAGAGCTATTATTGGAACATCGGAATGAAATAATTTCGATGTGATAATAAATTTTAAAAATCTCCTTTCGTGTGCCACGGGAGGAGATTTTTTCGTGAGAGAAAGAAAGTCTTGGCTTTCATTCAGCAGGCGGTATGGATACGTTCTTCCTATGAAACCAGCTATCGGCACAGAAGCTCCCATTCTTTCCTTCTCCGCGATCGGAAGAGACTATCCAGAGGAGACACAGCTTTCCTTACATGACTTCAAAGGGAAGAAGGTCGTTTGCTATTTTTACCCTAAGAATAATACCCCGGGATGAAACTCCCAAGCGACTGCTCTACGAGATGCGTGGAGCGAATGGAAGGGGAAAGCTGTTGTATTTGGTGTGAGCCCAGACTCGATCAAGTCTCATAAGAATTTTGCAGCAAAGCGTGATTTGCCATTTAACTTGATTAGTGATCCAGAGCATAAACTAGCTGAAACATTAGGCATGTGGGTGCAGAAAAGCATATTTGGTAAAAGCTATATGGGGATAGAACGCAGCACGATTATTTTTGATGAGGACGCAAAGGTTCTTGCCGTGTTAGAAAAGGTGAAAATTAAAACACACGTGGCAGACTTACTCAACATTCTGCGCTAATTTTTTATGAATCAATCAGAGATCAAAAATGTCCTTAACGACAAGGGGGTGAATCCTTCTAAAAAATTAGGACAGAATTTCCTCACCGACAGTAATGTATCGAAGTGGATTGTGGATCAGCTTCTGCCTACAGCTGATGATGTCGTCGTAGAAGTCGGCCCTGGGACGGGAGCACTCACTGAGCATGTGGTAGGGAGAGTTAGGCATGTCATACTGGTTGAGTTTGACGCGCGCTTAGCTGAATACCAGCAGCAGAAGTATGAAGGAAGAGAGGATGTAGAGGTGCACCACTGTGATGGCGCACGCTTTGACACAAATCTCCTGCTGAAATACGGCCCTGTGAAGTTTTTAGGAAATTTGCCCTACTCTTCAGGTGGTGCGATCATGAGAAACTTCATGAAAAAGCCTAGTCATATTGTGCGGGCTGTCTTGATGCTACAAAAAGAATTTATTGATCGTATCGTTTCTCCACCACGTTTGAAATCTTACGGAGTACTAAGCTTAAGAATGCAGAGTGAGTGGGAGAGCCATCCTGTAAAGACCGTGCCACCGGAAGCCTTCCACCCGAGGCCTATCATTGATTCTACTGTGATGGTCTGTAAGCCTCTGCCTCTCGATAAATTCCCTACCTATGATCTGAGGCTGTTTGACGAATTGATTAGACGAGGGTTCGCACAACGACGTAAACAAGTGCGTAAGCAAATGCCAGAGGCACCCGCGTGGGAAGAAGTTGCTGCATCTATGGGGATTGCAGAGACTGCCCGAGCTGAGGAACTATCAGTGGAACAGTGGATAGAGCTCACCAGGAAGTACGATGATCACCCACTTAAGGATATCGCACAGAGACCCGATGAAGTGTTTGATGTCGTGGATGAAAATGATCAAGTCATTAGGCAGGAGTCACGTGCGACAGTTCACGCTGAGGGTTTACTCCACCGCGCTGTCCATATCCTAGTATTCAATAAGTATAAGGAAGTCTTTATACAGAAGCGTTCCCTTTTGAAAGATACCTACCCAGGAGCATGGGATTCCTCTGCTGCTGGGCACGTAGATAGTGGTGAGTCTTATACCGCATGTGCACTGCGTGAACTCGAAGAAGAGCTGGGCATAGAACTAGATGAAGAAGAGATTCAAGAGCTTGCACAGCTATCACCATCAGAAAACACCGGTTGGGAGTTTGTTCATCTCTATCTAGCAAGATGGGATGGTCAGCTACGCTATCCATGCAGTGAGATAGAGACTGGTGTATGGATTAAACTTGAGGAACTAGAAGAATGGGTGAGAGCTAGACCTGAGGACTTTGCCTCAGGATTCTTAGGGTGCTGGAAGGCATTTAAAGAGAAAACGAATACATCTAATGAAGCTTAAAGATCTAGGCTGGAATAAGCGTTTTTCCAAGGAATTTGAACCCTATAAAAAATTGGGGTGGGTTCCTGCCCGAATCATCCGTGATAATAAAATTAGTTACGGAGCGCTCACCGAAGGTGGGGGTGAGCACGAGGTGATCATGAGTGGGAAGGTTTACCATGATGCCTCTTGTGATGCAGAGCTTCCTTCTGTGGGGGACTGGGTGGCGCTTGATTTCGTAGCGGACGAGGTAGTGATTCGTGCTCGCCTTAAGCGACAGACATGTTTTTCAAGAAAAGTGCCGGGAAAAAGCAGTGAAGAACAAGTCATGGCGGCGAATGTAAGCATCGTTGTAGTCGTTACAGATGCGGGTGCAGACTTTAACCCGCGCCGCTTAGAGCGCTACTTTATGCTCATTGATAAGAGTCGCGCCAAAGGTGTCGTGCTAGTTAATAAGAGTGACCTTTGCCCTGAAGCTCAAAATCAAGAAGTGGCTGAGCTCATCAGAGCATTAAAAGAAGATGTCGATGTGCATATCACGAGTGCTACCAAGCATGAGGGGATCGATGTGATTAAATCATACATGAAGCCTGGAGTCAGCATCACTGTTGTAGGCTCAAGTGGTGTGGGGAAATCCACCATTGTGAATCAACTGTTAGGGGAAGAGTGGCAGTGGACAGGGGAGGTGAATGAAGTCACAGGGAAGGGGAGGCACACCACCACAGCACGTGAGCTCATTGTCTTTGAAGAAGGAGGTATCTTGATTGATAATCCGGGGATTAGAGAGGTGCAGATGTGGACAGATGAAATAACTCTACGGGAAAGCTTCGCCGATATTGAAGAGCTAGCACTGAACTGTAAGTTTCAGGACTGTAAGCATGGATCAGATGCAGGCTGTGCCATTCGCGCAGCAGTTGAATCTGGTGTGTTAGATGAAGAAAGATACGAGAGTTACCTAAAGTTAGATGAAGAAATAGAAAAACTTAGGGATCGTAAAAAACGCCGCCAAATGAATGTAGAGCGTCGTGCTAAACGCAGCCACCGTGTCAAAGCTAGAAACTTAGCAGATCGGATAGAGATAGAAAACGAAGAACGTCCAGATACGGGGATGGATTTTGAATAAAACTCGAAGAATAATGAAGCAACTACAGCTGCGTAAATACGCTAAACTCATCTTAGAGGTAGGAGTCAACCTCTCTAAAGGGCAGAACCTATTCCTCTCAGCGGAAGCATACCATATTGATTTTCTCACAATCCTAACAGAAGAGGCGTATAAAATGGGGGCCGGCTACGTGCAGGTGGAGACAGATCATCCATCATTGCTGAAAGCTAGAATTGAAAACGCAGAGCAGAGCACTTTGGAGAACCTCCCTAGCTGGTTGGACAAGAAGCATAACAAGATTATTGAGGAAGAATGGGCTCGAGTAAGAATTTTTGGCCCTACTGACCCAGACCTCCTGAGCACGCTTGATAGCGAGAAGCTGGCGGTGACCCAGCGCTGCTTAAGTCTGGCGAGTAAGCCCGTGAGTGAGGCATGTGGAGCTGGTAAAGTCTCGTGGTGCGTTGTCGCTCTGCCAACTCCTCAGTGGGCGGCAAAGGTTTACAATGAAACCGCAAGCTCATCCTTGGAAGAAAAGTTGTGGTTAGAAATGGTCTCGATTCTTAGCCTCGATGAAGAAGATCCCACTAGTTTCTGGAGAGAAAAAGCAAAACGTATTCAACAACGTGCTGACAAACTCATGGAGCTATCTATTGAGCGTGTACACTTCCACGGTGGGGGAACTGATCTCTCTGTGTATTGCTTTGAAAGTGCAACATGGATCGGTGGAGCTATGACCAATGTAGCAGGGAAACCCTTCGTCCCGAACCTCCCAACCGAGGAAATCTTTACGACCCCGCATAAGCTTAAAACAGAGGGGCAAGTGAAAGTTGTGCGACCTGTTGAAGTGTTAGGAAGACAGGTGGAAGGTGCTTGGTTTGAATTCTCAAAAGGTAAAGTCACAAGCTACGGAGCAGAGAAAAACCAAGCCGCACTGGACGATTTTTTTGCCATGTGCCCCAACGCAAGCTACCTGGGTGAACTAGCTCTAGTGGACGCAGATTCTCCTATATTCCAAAGTGGAAAAATTTTCCGCTGCATTCTGTTTGATGAAAACGCAAGTTGCCACATCGCTCTAGGGAATGGCTACCCAATGGCAGCTCCTAATGGACTATCAATGAGTCCATCTGAGCGTGAAAAAATGGGAGTAAACTCCAGCCTCATGCACACAGACTTCATGATTGGTGGAGAAGAGGTCGAGGTGACAGGCTACGATGCAAAAGGAAATACCACGCCAATCATCCGCTCAGGACGATTTGTGATTTAAGCCTACAGGGGATACTTAAGCAGTCGTCTCCTCGGTAAGCTCAGGAATACCGTAGAGAGTAAAGCCTGTGGAGCTTTCGATTTTTACACGTAGAATTTGTCCCGTCATCCGCTCTGCGTCACCTTCGATAATGACGATTTTATTCTGCGGGGTTCTGCCTGAGAGGGTTTCTTTATTACTCTTGGATGGGCCTTCGATGAGGACTTCTTGTGTGGAGCCAACGAGCGCGTGATTTTTACGTTGAGCAAGCTCGTTGACGACTTCGAGTAAGCGTTGATTGCGCTCTTCTTTGACCTGCTCAGGAAGTTGCTCCTCCATCTCCGCAGCTGGTGTGTTGATTCTTTGAGAGTAGCGGAACACAAAGCAGTTATCGAATTCTAGCTCTTTCACACATTGAACAGTTTGCTCAAAGTCTTCTTCAGTCTCCCCAGGGAAACCTACGATGATATCAGTGGTGATGGCGAGGTCTGGTCGCGCTTCTTTCATGGCCTTACAAATATCGATAAATTTCTGATTTTTGTAAGGGCGGCGCATGAGTTTGAGAATCCGGTCACTCCCTGACTGCATCGGGAAGTGAATGTGGGATACGAGCTTCGGCAAATAACAGAATGCATCAATGAGATCTTGGCGATAGCCGATAGGGTGAGGGGAGGTGAAGCGGATACGCTTAATCCCCTCGATCGCATGCACCGCTTCAAGTAGCTGAACAAAGGGAGATTTCCCCTCGATTCTATCAAATTCAGTTCTCCCGTAGAGATTGACAATCTGTCCTAACAGAGTGACTTCTTTGACACCCTTGGCAGCGAGCTGTTCGACTTCCTTAACAATGTCTGGAATAGGGCGACCACGTTCCTTACCTCGTGTATCTGGGACGATGCAGTAGGAGCAGTTCATGTTGCACCCCTGCATGATGGAGACGAAGGCTGTGGCCTGGTAATCCTTAGGAAGGTGATCCTTGATGGTGTTCTGTGAACCTTTTTCTTCCTCCACGTCACAGATAGATTCGCCACTCATCGAGAGTTTTAGCTCATCCATACGGCGCTCTAATCGATTTTTTAAAATTTTATCAACGTATTCAAACACCTTGTGGTATTTCTGCGTTCCTACAACGACGTCGAGGTGGGGAACTTTCTTAAAGAGTTCTGGACCACGTGACTGTGCCATACAGCCCATGAAGCCATAGACAACATGTGGCTTCTTTTGCCTGTGTGAGCCCATATGGCCCATTTTACCTATAGCTTTTTGTTCCGCTTGGTCTCTGACCGAGCAGGTGTTGACGAGGATGGCATCGGCCTCAAATTCATCTTGAGTAAGCGTGTATCCCGCCTCGGTGAAGGTCTGAGCAACCTGCTCAGAGTCACGGACATTCATTTGTCATCCGTAGGTTTTAATGAATACTTTTGGCATCGAGAAAAATCAGTGTTGAGTGCAGGGGAGATAGGGATTAGGCAAGTAATTGCAAGCCAATAGAGCCTAGAAAAGAGCTCTCTTTAGTAGCGCTTACTGCCCAATCGGTGGAGTGATAATACTGCCAGATCCTGCTGCCGGAGTTACGAGGTCGACTTCACGCTCCATATCCGCCTTACTGATGACTGTGGCAGCATTTTTTAAGGCCGGGTAAAGTGTGTTTGGATTGTCATATTTGGCAACGGGCTTGTTCTCTACAGCGGTGCTCGGTGCAGGGCTTTGAGGAGTATAAGACTGAGGGTAGGAGCTACGTGTGGGAGGGAGTGAGACGGGTGCAGATGGAAGCTTCGGAGCAGTTGATTTTGGCTTAGAGGCTACCTTATCTTTTGTCACCTTCTTGACATCGGAATCGGCACTTGAAAGAGGACCACAAGAGACAAAAGCAAATGAGAGGGCTGCTACTGAGATAAATATTTTCATAGTTAAGTTCGCTTAATTAACTCCTGTTTAACCAATCGAGCATATCGGTAAAGATTTTTTCTCGCTGTGAGTCGTAAAGAATGAGGTGAAAGGCTTCAGGGTAATGATAAAACCTTGTATCTGTGCTTTCTGGGGCAGTTTGTAAAAATGCCTCGATTGAATGCTTCGTGCTAAAAAAGTCCTGACCACCATGAAAAATAGCGAGGGGGATTTCCACTTTACCGATAGATCTATGCATTTGCTGAATTTCTTTATTGAAAATATGCAGGAAGCGGAGTGTGAAGCTTTTGACAAAATAAGGGTTCATGGCAGCTTCATCATTGTGCTTAAGATCCTTACTGATTTCGTGCTGTTTTCCTCCTGCGAGGGTATCTAGACTGATACGGTAAGCGGGGAAAAGGTTAGCACCGATTGTTAAGGAGGTCTTATATAAAGGGGAGAGGTGTTGATCGAGGCTTATCACGGGGGCAGAGAGAATCAGCTTATCGGGTCGATCCTCAGCCGAGCTTGCTGCGCTAAGAGAGTTCAGGCTAACCATCGCCCCCATGCTTTCCCCATACCAGATAATCTCCGCCTTTGGGTGTGCCTTCCTCACGAGATGGGTGAATCGATAGAGGTCTTGGTACCAGGCATTAGGGTCTCTGATATCGCCTCTACAGGCAGGGATGGGATCTCCATGCTGAGAGCGGAGATTGGCGGCATAGACTGCGGTATGCGGGCTGTGGCAGAGGAGGAACTCTGCAAAGTGTTGAAAATCCTCATGAATACCGCAGATACCATGCGTACCAATCACCACTTTTTTCACCGGTGCTTGAGGTAGCCATTTGACGTACTCAAACACATTTCCATCAAAACTTTGGAATGTCGAAGGTGGTTGGCTTTCAGGCACGTAATGAGACATCAGATCAGAATGATGACTGCATGCACTAAGGAATGCAAGAATCAGAAAACAGAAGCTGAAAAAGAATGGGCGCATAGTAATTGAAAAGAAAAAGTGAGCTCTGTCCTCAGCAAATAATGGGATGTAAAAGCCATATAATTCATACAGTTTAAGGGTTTATGAGGAATCTCTACAGCATTGTGAATAACTTGTTAAAAATACAGATTAGTTGAGTTCATAAAAATAGAAAAACGTAAACTAAATTATTTTATAATTATTTTTTATGTGTTTTAACATGCTTTTAATAAGCGAGTTACACGATTTCATTTAGAATTTTAAGTTGCAGATGGCGTTCGCCAAGAGTGGCTCTAAACAGTGTGAATAACTTGTGGAATAGTTGCTTTTTCCCCTATAAATAAAGGCTTAAGGAGGACTTTGAGCAATTTTTTTTAAAGGCGAGGTTTGTGCGTTTTTACGCAATCATACAAGGCACTAAAATCCCATCTTTCATCCCGTGGATTTTTTTCTTATCTGCAGGGACAATAGTAGCGAGTGCTCCCCCAAACTCTGTGTTGCCATTCTTATCTGTGAAGAAATAAGGGCATATTCGGACTCGACCTTGCATCATTTTTTCTTCTCCTGAGTCAGGGTCAAAGTAGGGATGTTTGACCATGCGACCGTGGGCAAAATCTTGCATGATCCAAGGTTGGGAATGATGTTGTTCAACGGCATGAGCTAGTGCCTCTTTCCATTCTCCAGCAGGCATATCATGTCCTATTTTTACTCCTCGTGATCCCCAGGCTAGTTCATTGAAGCCGCTGATTTTAAGGACGAGTTGGCGCTCATGTTGAGTGAAGTTACCCACTTCCTCCCAGCTTTGGACATCTAACCGCGGGAAGCTAGCGTGCGGCGGTAGAGGAGCTGGATCTGTCACCCAACCAAAGGGGACGATTTCTTTGACACGGTCTAAGTGAGCACTACGCATTTCTTGTTTCCAGATCGACTGTAGTCCAGGGGACCAGAGTAGAGCCAGCCAGAGTTTTTCCTCTAAGTGCGGTTTGCAGGGAGGTGTAAGCTGTAGTTGAGAGGCGAGTTCCTGTGCTGCAGGGATATTCTCCCAGTCGAACCATTCAAAAAACCTGTAAGCCGCCGCGCTAACTTCTTCTAGCTCTTCCACGGATTTGACCTCCAGAGTAGTGCTGAGTTGGCGGGAGAGGTATTCCATTTCAGGGCGATAGTCTGCTGACTCCTCACTGATAAGGATGTCGCCCCCTTCTGGAAGGAGCTTAGCGAAGCCGTCGGGAATACCATCTGCTCCACCTAATACATCAAACCCTGCTTGTGCGTATTGATGGCTTAGCCATGTCGTGATTCCCATCCCTCCGGGAACGGAATCTAATTCGGTGAGAGAGAACCCCTCGTCGGTGAGGATGAGATCAGGTCGGATCACCCTAGGTAAAACATGCTGAAGCTGCGGGCTCTTTTGCACAGCGAGCATCCACTCAGGTTTCCCCGTATCTAGCAGTTCGCTGATCCAGCGTGGAAGGTTACCGGAGCTAGAGCGTTGGTAGATCGACTCGGAAGCGCGCTGAAACATCGCGAGAGGGTGCCCAAGACGTGTGATCTTCTTAGCCTCTTGTTTACTCAGGCTAAACGGAATGGGGGAAAAGAGCCACTCTGTGCCATCACGCAGCCCAGAAGCGGGGAGAGCAGCCTTTAAGCTGTCTAGAGTAACAGAGGACATACACGCAGGGGATTAAAACTCTCCAAAGAAAGAGCAAGAGGCGGTGGGAGTCTCATAAATTTTGATCTCCTTTAAGCCTCTGAGTTGTGGGTCTAGCTTTTTCCAGAACCACCCCGCCATGATTTCGATCGTCGGGCTTTCGAGGCCTTCGATGTCATTGAGGTAGCTGTGATCGAGTTGTTCGATGAGCGGATTCATCGCTTCGGAGATTTCCTTGTGGTCGTAGATCCAGCCAATCTTTGGATCCACTTCACCTTCAATATGAATCTCTATTTTAAAGCTATGACCGTGCATCTGCCGACACTTATGGTCCTCTGGAAGAGATGGCAGTGTGTGGGCTGCTTCGAATTTAAATTCCTTAGTCAGGCGAGCTTTCATGGGTGTAAGGGTAACTGTATCGATGTACAATGGTCAACACTATAAGAGAGACTCTATAAGGATAAGGGTGGATGTGTAAGCGATTTTCTGAAGTCTAGTTTTTTGCTGTTGTTCTGGGGTTAGATATTTAGCATTTTACGTCGCTTTGATGATTTCTTTCTGAGCTAAAGAGCATATTAGCTACTATAATTCTTTTTTCCACGCTGTGTATAATTTTTCGTTAGGGAGAGAAGTTACAAACCACTTTGGTATTAGAGAAGCTTCAACTGATCCTATTAATTTGTGGCCCTTAAAGTCATATTTATATGTTGAGGAATTAATATCTTTTAGAACAGATCTGTAAACAGCTTGATTAATTTTTTTTGTATTACCAAGGTGGTTGTATTTTTCAATTTTAGCTAAAAGATACTTTAAGAATTCATATTCACCTACATTAAAATCTGTCAAATTTTTACTATTGACTTTTTGGGCGAAAATCAAGGGCTTGTGTGTTGTTCTTAAGGTTTGAAAACTTTCAGCTGAAGAAATAAATGAATAATTTTTTTTGTGATGTAGAGGAGTTTTTAAATGAACTATGATATGTTGTGATTTATCGTTTACCTCAAATAATCCGTTGCTAACATTTGCTATTACAGCCTTGTATTTTTCAGGGTGAGCATCGATGTGTCTGGATGCTGTGTAGCCTGAAATACAAGAACAACGTAAAATATAATTTTCAGTAGGAAGTTCATATTTAACTGAAGTTTCTAAAATTAGTTTGTCAATTTTTTGTATCCATGGGGTCCACCTTTTTTGACGAAAAGATTTTAATTCAGGTGATAGAAAGTTGCCATGAATACCGTAATCTTTATGTTTACCTTTAATATCTATTTTTTTAGTTTGGGCGTCGCAAAACCAAGCTGCGATAGCCCAACCATCGCTTAATAATTTTTCAGCTTCTTTACCTGTCAGAACGAGCTTTATGTGCTTCGTGTCCTCAGTATAGGGGATGTTGAAAAATACTCCTTTCACTTTCTTAGTTTGTGGGAGTTTGAGGTATAATCTAGCTCCTTGAATCTCCTCAAATTTAACACCATCAGGGAGTTTAATCTTATTCTTAGAAAAAGAAGGAGGAGAGATTAGTAGTAATAATAA
>JALZVA010000106.1 GCA_023301335.1 Akkermansiaceae bacterium | reverse complement strand
TCCTTTGAAAGACAAAAGACATGGGCCTTGTGGTCGGTTTTAGGCCACTTGGTAAATTGCGGAGAAGGACGGAGATCTTTAGACACGGAGCTATGGAATCGTGCATCTAGCAGACGTAAAACAGTGATAGCTCTGGAAGACTTAGAAGAGCAGCTTGGCGGATTGAATAGCTTGCCTGAATCAGAACAGGTTGGACTACTAGTGGGGTATCTTGATACCTTGTTAGAAAGTAGACGAAAAGGTGTTCACCCAAGCCAAGCTATCTTTGATGCATACCTTACTGGCGATATGAAAAAAATGAAGAACGCTGTAGAACGTAAAAATAAAACCCCTTCTTCATTGAATAAAAAATTTAAAAAAATCATGTTGGATGATCGTAATAAACGAATCGCAGCGAAGATAGAAACTGAAGCACTTAGCTTTCCAAAAAAAATACACTTTTTTGCCGTGGGAGTTTCACACTACATTAGCAAGAAAAGTATTATCGATCTTTTACAAAAAAAAGGATATAAAATAACAAGAATCACACAGTAGAAATCAATCATGGCTATTCCAAAAATTACACGAATTTCAGGCACATCAGTACCGATACGCGGTGCGGATATAGATACGGATAGGATTATCCCCGCACGTTTTTTAAAGTGCGTAACCTTTGATGATCTGGCAGAGGGAATGTTCTATGACGAGCGCTTTGGCGAGGACGGGAGCAGTAAGAACCATCCAATCGATGACCCGAAATACACTGGAGCAAGCATTATGGTCGTGGGACCTAATTTTGGCTGTGGATCTTCACGTGAGCATGCTCCTCAGTCAATCCGCCGCTCTGGGTTTAATGCTATCATCGGAGTTTCTTATGCAGAAATATTTTTTGGGAACTCGACTGGCCTTGGCATGCCCTGCGTGTCTATGACGC
Organism: Akkermansiaceae bacterium; assembly: GCA_023301335.1. Taxonomy (GTDB): domain Bacteria; phylum Verrucomicrobiota; class Verrucomicrobiia; order Verrucomicrobiales; family Akkermansiaceae; genus Rubritalea. The sequence continues at coordinate 6,310 of JALZVA010000106.1, read as the reverse complement.
TTGAGGATAATGAAACGTTACTCGCAGCTGTAGAAGCTGAGCCAAGTTTAGAACTAGATCTAGACTTAGAAAAAATGCAGGTGAGCTATGGAGATGAGGTGCTTTCTATCACGATGCCTGACGGTGCCAGAGATGCACTCATGAGTGCAAAATGGGACCCGATTCAAGAATTGTTAGATGAAGAATCAGCCATTAGCAAAGTGGCAGAGAAATTACCTTACGTGTAAGAACTCTTCTTGTTCTTCATGCCTCGATTGAGATAGCTACGCAGGGCGTGGCTTACAGTGTGCGATCTCTTCAGCTTCCAGCTCCATGGGAGCGTGATGGTAGCCAAAAAAGAGGCATTCAAATAAATATTGCTGCATGAATCTATAGATGGAGCCATGTCGTTGATATTGGAGGGTGTGTGCTAGTTCGTGGCGAATCAATCGATCCGTTAGGTCGGCTTCTTCGTGGATGAAAATTCCATAGCGCAGGCACATCCCTGCCGCCTGACTGAGACATAAGCCTCGTTTTTCTAGAGGTTGTTTAAGCCATTGAGGTGAGGGGAAGTGGAGTGCCGATTCGCGTATGAATCGGATATCTTCTGCATGGAATATTCCAGTAGCACCTGCCCATTCTTGAGTACGCTCGTCAAGAGGGTTTCCGAATTTAGTGATCCTCTTTTCTTGATAAAACGCCCAGAGAGCAGCAATGGGGGCAAGGAAAAGACTGACGCAGAGCCATAGGGAAAACCTCTTCACTTTTCATTTGGCGTGTGAGGCTCGAAAGTGGTGCTTTGCTTGAGCTTTAGGCTAGCATACGCTTGCTCCGCTTTCTTTTGCTGTTCGGCTTGGAGGCGGTAGGCCTTTCCTTTTTTTACCACTTTTTCAGACGTTCCATCGGGTAGGATTAGGTGTGCATTTTGGTTATCTTTAAAGGCAGACTCTAAGATACGGATGAGCTTATGCTTAGACTTGCCGTCCTCGACCGGGACCATGAGCTCGATGCGCTTATCTAGATTACGTGTCATCCAGTCGGCAGAAGCAAAGTAAAGCTCCTCCTCTCCTCCTTGGTGGAAGTAAAAGACCCGGGCGTGCTCTAGGTAACGGTCGATGATGGAGACAATGTGAATATTCGCCGCTTCCTTACGATTTCCAGTCTTGAGGCAGCAGACCCCACGAACGTTAATCTTAATCTCCACTCCAGCCTTGGAGGCTTTGTAGAGTGCGTCGATGACTTCCTTGTCTTGGATTGAATTCACCTTTGCCATGATGAGTGCTTTCTCCCCCTGTTTTGCTCTTAAGGCCTCAGAGTTGATCATGTTAAGCAAGTGCTTCTTCATGTGAGTAGGGGCAGGGCGGAGCTTTTTAAAGCGCGTTAGCTGAGATCTTCCTGTGACGGCATTGAAGAATGTCGAGGCGTCTGCACCGTAGTTAGATTTTTTGGTAAGGTAGGAAATGTCGGTGTAGATTTTTGCGGTTGATTCATTGTAGTTACCCGTTCCTAAGTGTAGGTAGCGGGTTAGTGAGCCGGCTTCATTACGAATAATCATCGCAATTTTTGCATGGGTCTTGAGGTTCTTAACCCCATAGACAATCTGAACTCCTGCATTGAGTAACTCATCTGCACGTTGTAAGTTATTGGCCTCGTCAAAGCGTGCTTTGAGTTCTACTAGAACAGTCACCTTCTTCCCATTTTGAGCCGCTTTGAGTAGCGCCTCGATGATACGAGAATGTTTTGAAGTTCGGTAGAGGACTTGCTTGATGGCGAGAGTTTGTTCATCCACGGCTGCCTCTTCAAGTAGTCGGACCACAGGTTCAAAAGACTCATAGGGATGGTGGAGGAGAATGTCCTGCTTACTGATGTTGGTAAACATCGATTCAGAGCTGTCGATCAGAGGTGAAGGCTGAGGGTTCCAAGCTTTTTCCCGAAGGTGGTCAAACCCACCCATGAATGCCAGCCCCATCATATCGGCTAGGCAAAGGAATGAAGGAATACGGAAGAAATGCTCTGCTTTATTGGAGGTGAGAGACTTGATTAAAGTGAGAAGGCTTCTGGAGACGCCTGTGTGAACTTCAAGTCTAACAGTATGACCGAATTTACGTTGACTGAGGACATCTTCCATTTCGTTGGCAAGGTCTCTGGCTTCTTCATCCTCTAAGGTGATGTCCGCATTTCTGGTAGTTCTGAAAATGGCTGTATGACTGACTTTTTCTTCAGGAAAGAGGAAGCCAATGTTATGAGCGATGAGCTCTTCGACTGAAACAATGAAAGTCTCTTCAGCTTCAATATGAATGATAAATCGATCTAACAGGTCTGGAACTCCGATAATCACGTAGCGAGAAGTGTCCTCCTGAACGAGTTCGGCGACTACGGTGATCTCCATATTTTTGATGAAGGGAGTAGGGGCATCCTCACTGATAGCAATCGGCGTGAGTAGCGGGGAGATCATCGTGTGGAAGCGATCAGTGAGTTGCGCATGCACATTTGCAGGGAGCTTGCTTGGTGAGGTGAGGTGGATATTCTCTTTTTCTAGCGCTGGGATGAGGTCTTCGGTGAGTAGATCGTATTGATCTTTTCTCATTTCGATTACGCGAGTCCTGATGCGCTTAAGTTGCTCCGCACAGGTCATCCCTGTGATGTCCTTGGTCTTTGATCCAGAGAGTTTCAAGGCTTCTAAACCTCCAACACGGACTTGATAGAATTCGTCTAAGTTAGAGCCGGTGATGGCAAGAAATTTCAACCTCTCAAGGAGGGGTAGGTCTTTGTTGAGAGCCTCTCCTAAGACACGGTGGTTGAATTCTAGCCAAGAGAGTTCACGGTTGATGTAAGATGCTGAAGACATAATAAATGGATTTAGTGAGTAGATTCTAAGATGTTAATTTCGAGGCCAAAGATATCTTGGAGAAGTCCTCCTTTTGATTTCATGGCGAGGCGTTCGATAGAAGCGTCACTCACTTCTTGAAGTTCAATAAGTAGTTTTCGTTTCTTGATACTGATATCCACTTTATGGGCACGGCCGATGTGGGTACGGTCGAGGGCGTCCGCCACTCGGAGGATAGCGGCAAGCTTTGTAAGTCGGATTTGGTCAGCAGAAGAAAGATCCTTATAAATGAGGTGGGTAGGCTTAGGAATAGAGTTTCTATGGTAGCGTGCGGTTAATGCAATGATGTTCACATCGTGCTGGCTAAGACCAAAAATCTCGGAGTGCATGATTAAATAGAGGGAGTGCTTATGGTGTGCTTTTGCGTGGATAAATCCGCCAGCCTCGTGCAGGATCGCAGCTGCACGGAGTAAAAGGAGGTCATGCTGGGTAAGCTGATGGCTAGCTTGTAAAACTGAGAAGAGGGTTTCACAGAGTTTACAAACTTGCTGGGCGTGACCTGCATGGATGTGGAATTTTTCAGAAAGCTGGAAAACGGATTGAATCACCTCATTTTCAAAACTTTCGATAAGGATTTGTTTGTGCGATAAATCGTTGAGAAAATTGCGTTCGTAGTCATCTCTTGTGACTCTAACAGTTTTTATATCGAGTCCCTGGACAATGCCTAAAGTAATTTCTACGGCAGGCAGAACGGCTTCAGCTGCCTGATAATCAAAGGGATAATCTTGAACAATTTGATCAATATCGATCCTTGCTAGTTTATTACTGAAGGCGTCGAGATGCTTGATGAGAATACTTTCATCCTTTTTGAGTGGGAGGCTTTCAGATAACGACTGGATTTCATATCCGATCATCACAATCTCTTCGATTTTCTCGTTAGCAAAGTCTCGGACCAAGGCTGATATTTGGCCGCTCGAATGCTCCCTAATGACTCTGAGTAAATCTGCGCCTTGGGTGTGGAGACTATGCACTGCCTCAGCCGTTCTGTGTGCTCCTAGGCGATAGCTCTTATAGGTGACGATACTCCCATTGTGGAATAGGATAGCTCGTGTGTTCCCTGGGCCTACATGCACCACTAAGGTTGTGCGGGTTTGCATAGAAGCCTGTTTTTTTAGCCTCCTTCTGGTTTTAAGATAAAGTAAGCGGGTCATTTCCCCATCATCAAGGATAGAGGCTTCTTGGTTGAAAGCTATTCTTAGTCGAGTGATGAACTGCTCTTTGTTGTTGGCTTCGTAGAGAATATTGGTCGCGACAATTCTGATGTGCTGTTTATCTTGTGGGCCGTATTCGTTGATATTATGGAGATATCCGTGAATGATTTTTACAGCACGTTCCAAGGTGGACTTGGAGACTCGATCTCTACTAAAGATATCACTAGCAATAGGGATAGAACGCTCCAAGAATTCGACCTCTTCATCGTTATGCCGATTCGTGATAAGCATAGCGACTGAACTCGCCCCGATGTAAATGACTGCTTTCAAATCAATAGAGTGGGTAATAGCTGGAACTGGCGGCATCATGAGAGTTTTAGACTAGCATTTGAGAGAAACACTACAAATGATAATTTTCTTGCCAGACGGGTGTTTCATGGGGTTTCGTATAAGGGATGTCTCTGAAACAAGCTCGCGAACGTTATTTGGCCCCTCCTGGCAGCAAAATTAAGATCTCTGATTATGATGCTGGGGAGAAAACTCTGTTTGAAGGAAATAAAAAAAGTTCACTCCCTGTCATGGAGCAGCAGCTACTGCGAATGAAAGAGCTTCAGACGGTGCTCTATGCACAGGGCAAGCAGAAATTATTAGTGATCTTTCAGGCGATGGACACAGGTGGAAAAGATGGCTGTGTCAGATCTGTCTTTGGGTCGGTCGATCCGTTGGGGATTCATGTGGAGTCATTTAAGCGTCCTACCGAGAAGGAATTAGCACATGACTACCTTTGGAGAGTGCATCAAAAATGCCCGATGAATGGGATGATCTCAGTCTTTAATCGCAGCCATTATGAGGATATCATAGCTGTGCGGGTGAAGCGTATTTTTGAAGAAAAAGTGTGGCAGCGTCGTTACCAGCATATTGTAAATTTTGAACGAATGCTGGCGGACGAAGGGACAAAGGTCGTGAAAATATTTTTACGCATTTCTAAAGAAGAACAGAAGGAAAGACTTCAAGCTCGTTTGGATAATCCCGCAAAACATTGGAAGTTTAACCCTGGCGACCTAGATGACCGAGAACGCTGGGATGGGTTTATGGGAGCTTATGAAGATGTGTTTGAACAAACCAGCACCGAGCATGCCCCGTGGTATATTGTCCCGGCTAATCGGAAGTGGTACCGGAATTTAGTGGTGTCGCAAATCCTCATTGAAACCATGGAGGAAATGCAGCTCTCCTATCCCAATGTGGTGTGGAATCCTGAGGACTTTAAGATCAACGATTAAGCATTTTTGAAATCAATATGGCTGTGCACTCTGATTCTTTTTCTCTAGAAAATCATGGGAAAGGAACCCGTGAAATCACCACAAAAGTTGCCGCTATCGTGCGTGCATCAGGGGTGCATCATGGGACTGTGACCGTCTTTGTGCAGCACACCAGTGCCAGCTTAGTGATCATGGAGAATGCCGACCCCAGTGCGCAGCAAGACCTTTGCTCCTTTTTTGAGCATTTGGTTCCTGAAGATACTCCGTACTTTGTGCACACCTATGAAGGATCAGATGACATGCCCTCCCATATCAGAATGGCTCTCACCCGAACGAGTGAAGTCATTCCCGTTATCGATGGAGAAATGACCTTAGGCACTTGGCAGGGTATTTTCCTATTCGAACATCGTCGCGCACCGCATACCAGAAAGGTAGTGGTGACCGTGATAGGCGAGTAAAAATGCAGGCGATTTTCACCTAACAGATAAAATCTTTCAAGGGAGACCCTGATTTTTCGTAATCTACACTTGCTTAGCCCAGTATTTTTTCAGTAATCTATATGGATATTGGTAATTTCCTAAGAGCGTTAGAAAAGCCGCATTACTTTTCTTTTTCTTTAGAATAGAGAGCGATAGAAATAGAGCTCTCTGCCAAAAAAACAGGTGCCCATAGCTAAAAAAACTGCCTTGCAGCTACTACACATGCTTTAGCTATGGGCACTCTTTTAGAAGGTGTGTCTTTCTGGTAAGAAAAGGAATTACAGAGATCTGACTAGCACCCTATGTGAGCTACGCGCTGAGGATTTAAAGAAAATGTGTTTGAGCCTCTTCTTTTTTATGATTACTTGGGGCAGAGAATTTTAAGACTATGGAAACGATTACAACAGTTGGAACGTATGTTGCCCAGTGGGGTGAAGGCCCTATTTGGGTGGATAATGGACTTTATTATGTAGATATTGAGAAGCATAAGGTACTCCGTTATCTTCCTGAGGTGGACTCCGAGGAGAGCTGGGAGATAGGTGAGCGCGTGGGGAC
>JALZVA010000105.1 GCA_023301335.1 Akkermansiaceae bacterium | reverse complement strand
AGATTCATTTTTATGGTTAATTTATAAAGAGTTATAGCTTTTTCAATCAAGCTTATTTTAGCTAAATTAGGTTTAGGGCTTCTTGACTGTCAAGAAATAGGAAGAATTCAATATTAGCTAATATTTTGATGTTGAATAATTTATGACAATTGGAATTTATAAAGAGTGAAAGTTAGTGGTGCTGTCTGAGTTCATCCTCGTGGATGAAGCGGGCTGGGGGGAATTTTTCTGGTTGGTGGAAATCTGGTTCTCCTCCTCCGAGGTCGGTGGCGGAGATGAATTGTTGTTCTGGTGAGCCGATGATGAAGGCGGCATTTAAAGTGGAGTCGGGGCTGAGGGAAAAACGTTCTTTAAATTCTTTGAGTTGGAATCTGGCGGCGGCGATCCATCTGCCATCTGGGGCGAGGTCGTGGTAGGTGTCCACACCTTGAAGGGGGGCCTGACCCATACCCTCGCGAGGGCCAGTGAACTCGGCAGCCCACCATGCGCCATTGGGGGCGAGGTTAAATTCTAGGTAGCGGCCGGTCATGGGGTTGGTGAGGAAAAATTCGGCTACATCATACTTCCACAATTCGCTCACAAACTCCCCTGACTGAGCCTGTGGGTGCAGGACTGGGGGGCTGGCGCAGGTGGCGATGAACCAAAAATACTCGGGATCGATCGCAAAAGAAAAGCCTACTGGAAATGCTAGGGCATTCCCTTCCCAGTCTTTCGTGGCACCAAATAAGGAAACGTCTAATTCCCCCCATTTCTGCACTTTTGCCTTACGCTCGATATTCATGGGAATGAGTCTTGTCGCTAAGCTCCCCCGCTCCAAGAATATTTTTTTACATTTCCTTATTTGTTAGATGGAAATTTTGCTAGATCCTGATACTCTGTTCGTAGTCTTATGATGAAACCGATTGAATACATCGGGCCTGTGCCAAAAAAGAAGAAACAGAAGCCTAGATTAGGCGGCTGGATCATTCTCTTCTTGGCGGCTCTTTTCATCACCAAGTTCGCTTGGCCCTACATTGAAGGGGTGGCTTACGCGTCACAAGACCAACCTAGTGACGTTCTAGCCAAGGATGTGGCTGACCACTTTGCCGAAAGCCTCATTCCCGCTCAAAGGGTTGCAGGAAAAGCTATCAGCAACACGCTTTTAGACATTTCTAACGACACCAACTACTACGAAATCTCTTATCCAATGGGTGATATCCCTGCAGACAAAGGGAAGAATACAGATTTGGTAATCCGCTCTCTCCGTGCTGCTGGCCTTGACCTTCAGCAAGCGATCCATGAGGACATGGTAGAGAACTACAATTCCTATCCACAGCTCTGGCAGCTTAAGGAGCCAGATTCCAGCATCGACCACCGCCGTATTGAGAATATTAACCGCTATCTCACCCGTCACCATAGCGCAGGTGAAATTTCAAGAAACCCAGGGAACTACGCGATAGGAAACATCGTGGTGTGGCAACTTCCACAAGGGCAACTGCACATTGGAGTGGTCGTCCCCGGCCCAGGTATTCACTCGGCTGAAAAGTGGGTGGTCCACCACCTGAATCAGCGTCCCATCTGGGAAGACTCCCTGCTCGACTACCACGTGCTAGGGAACTACACGATTGATTTTGATAAGGTGCTAGTAGAAGAGTAAGCTTACTCTCCTACTTTATAGCTCCTTGCTTAGTTGTTTTTACTTCAGCTCCCAGACAGATACACGTGATACGCACCACTGGTATTTACGTCCATGTTCACGGATCATGAAGGGCTCATCCTTAAACTCTACAAGTTCAAATCGATCCCCCATCTTTCTCTGCAACCACTCCCAAGAGTCTCCATCTGGCCATTCATCACGCGAGGTGTATTCCTCTAACCAGCTAAATGGAGTGGCGAAAATAACGCGGGCACCTGGGTTTAGAATCTCTGGAAGATCGGCGAGAAAACGCTTTGGGCTAGGTAGGCGACAAATGAGGTTAGCTGCGTGCACGAGGTCGAATGTCCCCAAGCCTTTCATATCCATGGCATCGCCCTGCTGGAAACTCACAGCGGAGCAATCACACCCCTCAGGTGCGGCGAGTCCAAACTCTCCAGCATTCCTACGTAGGTGTATCACCTTTCCTGTGGCGATTTCCGCAGCTGCCTTCACGAAGGCATGAGAGAAATCTACTCCTAGCACATGCTCTGCGTACTTCGTTAGTTCAAAGCTGGATCTCCCCACTGCACAACCAAGGTCTAAAGCCTTTCCATAGCGTCTTCCCTCGGCATACCGTGCGGTTCTCTGTGTAAAGCCTAGCGCATCTTTTGGCCCAAACTCCCAAGGCATAAAGTCCTCGTCACTTGCATAATGAAAGAACAAGTAATCAGAGACTAACTGATCCGTTTCGTATAATTCGTTACCCATTGTTATTATTATCGTTATATTTAGTAATTTTGAGATCTATTAGCTGTCTTTCGATGTCTACGTAGACAAGCTTGATGATCACCTTCTGCCCGAGCGAGATCGCGCGTCCTCCGCTTGCAGAGTAGCGGTGCATCCCTGTCTCTAGCCTCCAGTTTCCACGAGGAAAGTCTTCAATTTTCACCAAGCCCCTTTCATGGATGTCTGTGATTTCCACAAAGGCTCCATTTTTTCTACACTCGGTGACGATCCCATTGAATTCCTTTTCATTGCCATC
>JALZVA010000104.1 GCA_023301335.1 Akkermansiaceae bacterium | reverse complement strand
GCAATCAGCATGTCTGGGCGTAATTCTCCAACGGACATTGTGGCCCCGAAGCGATCAATCTCTTCGTGTGTGGCGATGGCGAAAAGGACTCTTACATTTTTCAACGGTTTCGCGGCAATAAGCTTCGCAACCTCAGCGACGGTAAAGCATCCAAGTCCGTTATCAAGGTAAGCTCCGTAGAATGTATCTTCAGCATAGCCACGTTTGATTGGGCGATCTAACAAAATGGGGTCACCAGGTTTAATGCCGAGAGCCTCCAGTTTCTTTTTACGATCCTTCCCATGCATTTGAAGATCTAAATAGATCATCTCCTTACTTAAACCCTTACTCCCAGTGCGTATTGCTGAGTCGGCGAAATGAATCGCTCCAAGAGCCTCAATAGTCCCTCCTTCTAGCACCTTGTAATCGCCTGGTTTTTTAGGATTTTGACAAAAAAGTTTCACTTCATGACCAACTAAAACATTAGGTAAAAAAGAATCTGTATTGATCCATATTTTCCCATCCTCATCAATAGATCTAACCTGCATTCTAATCTTATCGGCATGCCCAACTAACATCACAGTGGGCATCTCAGGCTGATCTGGATGTGTATCCATCGCGATGCTGGCGTGTCCTTTAAATTGATGAATATCCCACTGCTTCGGCATGAAGGATTCAAAAGCTGGTTTTAAAACCTGATAGGTCATAGCTCCCTCCAGACCGACTGGTGAAGGTGCTGAAATAATCTCTTTCATGAAAGAGAACTGTGACTCTGGCATGGCTTTTTCCCATGGCTTTTTGCTTTCTTTTTTCTTCGCTGGCATAGTGATATAGTGTTTCTTGCTCTACTAATAGTAAGTGCTCCTGAGCGTGATGATCGCTTTCTATACATTCATCGAAAGCCTGTAAACCTCTCTTTTCTCGCTTAAACTCTTATTCTTTAGTAGCTAAGCTGTAAAAACACACATTTAACCCTTTCCTCGAATCCTACCCCTTGGTAATCTCAATTTGTGTCCGTAACGATACAATGGAGTGCTGATACTATTTCAGGCACTAGAAAAGTCGTTAACGACGACTCTTGGGTTGTCTTCTCTGCTGGAGCATCCACAAGTGCCTCACTCTCAGCAGAAAACGCCTTCACCCTCGACGAATCAGACTTGGTACTCGCTGTCTCTGACGGAATGGGGGGAGGGAACGCTGGAGACCTTGCTTCTCAGCTTATTCTGGAGCAATTCACAAAAATCATCCCAAAGACACTTCAAGCGGCTGCTTCTGGGTTTGAGCCCGATTACATCGAGCGCTTAAACGCAGCTATTTTTGAAACCCATGAGAGCATCAATCTTCAAGGTTCTCAAAATATTGATCATCAAGGTATGGGCGCCACCATTACTCTTACGTGGTTCACACCAACGCGAGTGTATATAGCTCATGTCGGAGATTCTCGACTCTATCGCCACAGAGAAGGCGAGACTGAGCAGCTCACCGAAGATCACACCTATATTTGGAAAAAGTTTAATACAGGTGAAATTTCTGAAATGCAGTTCCGCAGGCACCCAAGGCGTTCGGTCTTGTATGAAGTCCTCGGTGGCGGGCACCAAAGCCTCCGCCCACAAATCCTCTCATTCCCTTATGCTCTGGGGGATAGATATATGCTTTGTAGCGATGGGATAATCGACGGCTTAAACCAATCCAAGGTGCATAAAAAATTAAGTCAAAAGGAATGCTCGACAAAAGAGGTCTTGGATTCTCTTATTAGCTCCGCAATTGAAATTAGTGGAGATGATGACACCACGTGTATCGTATTCGATGTCGGTTAACCCCCTCATAGAGTTTGGCACACTTCCTGCTTAAATCCTTTCGACTAATTATAGCTCTTGCTACTAAAATCTATATAACAAACTAATACATATGGCTAAATACAGACTAGACTACATCTGGCTCGACGGTTACACACCTGTTGCTAACCTTCGTACAAAGTGCATGATGCGCGAATTCGATTCTTTCCCAACTGTTGAAGATCTTCCTGAGTGGGGATTCGACGGTTCTTCAACACTTCAAGCTGAAGGTGGTGACTCTGACTGCGTGCTTAAACCTGTAGCAGTTTACCCAGACGGAACACGTGAAAACGGCGTTCTTGTAATGTGTGAAGTAATGCTTCCTGACGGCACAGCACACCCATCTAACTCACGTGCAACCATCGCTGACGATCCTGGAACATGGTTCGGCTTCGAGCAGGAATACTTCCTCATGGAAGACGGCGTGCCTCTCGGTTTCCCTAAAGACGGTGGATACCCAGAGCCACAAGGTGAATACTACTGTGGCGTAGGCTACAAAAACGTAGGTTCTATCGGTCGTGAGATCGTTGACACGCACCTTGAGCTTTGCCTCTACGCAGGAATCAACCACGAAGGGATCAATGCTGAAGTAGCTAGCGGTCAGTGGGAATTCCAAGTTTTCGGAAAAGGATCTAAGACAGCAGCTGACCAGATCTGGGTAGCTCGCTTCCTCCTTCTCCGTCTCTGTGAAGAGTTCGCTGTCGATGTAGAATGGCACTGTAAGCCTATCAAGGGCGACTGGAATGGATCAGGCATGCACTGCAACTTCTCTACAGAGTTCATGCGTGAGACAGGTGGTAAAGACTACTTCCTTAAGCTCATGGCTGCATTTGAAGAGAACACTGAAGAGCACATCGCTGTTTACGGTCCTGATAATGACCAGCGCCTCACTGGACTTCACGAGACTCAGTCCATCGACAAATTCTCATGGGGTATTGCTGACCGCGGTGCTTCTGTGCGTGTTCCTCACGGCTTCGTTAAAGATGACGCATACAAGGGTTACCTTGAAGATCGTCGTCCTAACTCACAGGGTGACCCATACAAGATTGCTTCACGTGTTGTTAAGACCGTGCAATCTGTTACTACTGCCTAATTCAGCGTAACATCTGATTTTATTCATAAAAGTCAGCTCTCTCACGAGGGCTGGCTTTTTTTTGGGTTTTGTGGGCAGATTGAAGGGCTTTTTTACTCTTTTACTATTGATACGAATTCTCAACAAGGCGCTAAATTATTTAAGCTCTCAAGAAGCTTGTGAAAAATTTCACAAAGTGCTTGAAAAGCCCACCTTTTAAGGATTTCTTGTGTGTGGCACATCCACAATGAAAACGACCACAAACTTTGAAACCCCAGATATTGCATCTAAGGCAGCTGACTATCAAGCTGAGACCAAAGATTTGATGGGAGATAAAATGACTCTGAACATGGGGCCATCACACCCTGCGACACACGGAGTCTTACGTCTAGTCCTAGAACTAGATGGTGAAATCATCACTAAGGCCACTCCTGATGTGGGCTTCCTTCACAGAGGGGATGAGAAAATTGCCGAAAATATGCACTATAATCAGTTTATCCCCTACACGGATAGACTCGATTACCTCGCACCACTGGCAAACAATGTCGCTTATGCAATGGCTGTGGAGAAACTCCTTGGATGGGAGCTCCCACCACGTGGGCAAGCTGTCAGAGTTTTAGCATGCGAACTTGCACGTATTTCTTCGCACATGCTTGGAGTCGGTGTGTGTGCCATGGATGTCGGAGCCATGACAGTTTTCCTCTACACCTTCACGGAACGTGAAAAAGTGTATAACCTAAGTGAGAAGCTTACCGGAGCACGCTTCACTACGTCCTACACAAGAGTTGGTGGTCAAATTAGAGATTTACCTGAAGGATTCATCGCACAAGTGGAGAAATTTTTAACGGAATGCGAGCTCACTATTGAAGAAATTGGTAAGTTGTTAGACAAGAACAAGATCTTCATGGATCGTATGTGTGATGTCGGAGTTATCGATAAAGAATCCGCAATCTCCTACGGCCTAACAGGAGCGAACCTCAGAGCCTCTGGAGGCACACGCGATCTTCGTAAGGACTCGCCCTACCTTGGATACGAAAATTACGAATTCGACGTCCCCACTGCGGAAGAAGGCGACTGCTACGCTCGCTATCAGGTGCGGATGGAAGAGATGCGTCAATCGATTCGTATTATCCGACAAGTGATTGCGACTCTTCCCGAAGGGCCAGTCAATGTGGTCGACCCGAAGAACACACTTCCTCAAAAAGACCGTGTGCTAATGAGCATGGAAGAACTCATTCACCATTTCATTATTTCTACTCAGGGGATCGATGCTCCTGAAGGAGAAGTTTACTTTGGTCATGAAAATCCAAAGGGTGAACTCGGCTTTTACATTCACTCCAAAGGCGGTGGAGTCCCCCATCGTCTAAAAATCAGGAGTCCTTCTTTTATTAACCTATCCATCTGTGATGAACTCCTCACAGGCGCCATGGTCTCCGATGTCCCAGCCATCTTAGGATCATTAGACTTCGTGATGGGCGAGTGCGACCGTTAATTTTTTCACCTTTCGAATCCAATTTGAACCATGAGCCAAGACATTCTCGATTCACAAGTCGCTTCACTTACAACTCCAGGAAATAAACATTTTCCTAAGTTTGAGATAAGCCCAGAACTTATCGAAGCTGCAGATGATAGAATCTCTCACTACCCAGTGAGAAAACTTTCCGCTGTACTTCCACTTGTGCACATTGTGCAGCATAAGTTCGGTTACGTTTGTAATGAAGCGATCGAGTGGATTGCAGAGAAGCTTGAGATTGAACCCATCAAGGTTGAATCAGTTGTTACCTTCTACCCTGGCTTCAGGCAGCATGCTCCAGGGAAATACCATATCCGTGTATGCCGCACACTCTCCTGTGCGTTAGCTGGATCATACGAACTCATGGATACCTTTTGTGAGATTGCTGGGATCGATGCCTCCACTGCCACCCACGAAAATCCAATCGCTGTCTCTCCTTGTGGTAACTACTCTATAGAATTTGCCGAGTGTCTCGCATCCTGCGGTTCTGCTCCAGTCTGCCTAATCAATGATGACTTCCATGAGAATGTCACCTGCAGTAAGGCAAAAGACCTTTTAGCTCAATACCCAGCCCAGGAAAAATAATCTCTTAGATCTATGTCAGATATCACTTACCTTCCAGGCAAAGAACCTCACGAACGCGAGCATCGCCTCATTTTTAAAAATATCGACCGTGAGGGCTGGAATCCTTCCATCGATACTTTCATGAGCGATGGTGGATACGAGCAACTCAAGACTGCCATCAAAATGGAGCCGAAGGCGATCACCGACGAGGTGAAAAAATCTGGCCTTCGTGGTCGTGGAGGTGCAGGTTTCCCTACAGGTGTGAAGTGGGGCTTCATCCCGCCGGATAACACCAAGCCTGTTTACCTCATTTGTAACTGTGACGAGTCTGAACCTGGCACGTTTAAAGATCGCTATATCGTTCACCAAGACCCGCATCAACTTATTGAGGGTATGCTTATTTCAGCTTACGCTGTTGGAGCACATACCGCTTACATCTACATGCGTGAAGAGTTCCCAGAAGCGGCACTCATCATGGAGAAAGCTATCGAAGAAGCACGTGCTAAGAATTTCCTAGGAGAAAATATCTTAGGAAGTGGATTTGATTGTGAAATCTGGGTGCATCGTGGCGCTGCAGCTTACATTTGTGGAGAGGAAACGGGTCTCATTGAATCCTTAGAAGGCAAGCGCCCTTATCCACGCATTAAGCCACCTTACTTCCCCGCTGCTCTTGGACTCTACATGGCACCTACCATCGTGAATAACGTGGAATCACTCTGCCATGTTAAGCACATTATCCAAATGGGTGGTGAGGAATACGCCAAACTCGGTGTAGACCGTAACACTGGCACACGTATCCTCTGCGTTTCAGGAGATGTGAAGAACCCTGGCTACTTTGAAATAGAGGTTGGTAAGCTCACCATGGGTGAACTTCTCAATGATATTTGTGGAGGCGCCAAGGATGGACGGAAGTTTAAAGCTGTTATCCCCGGCGGCTCTTCCTCAAAAATTCTCCGCTGTGACGAACGCTTTAAGATCGGACGCGGAGATGATGCTAAGGAAATTGGATTCATGGATATCCAACTCGATTTCGACACTCTCGCAGCCTGTGGCTCAATGGCTGGTTCAGGAGGAGTAATCGTGTTAGATGACTCACGCAAGATGTCTTGGGTGCTCAATAACATTAATCACTTCTACGCACACGAGTCCTGCGGCCAGTGCACTCCATGCCGAGAAGGTTCTACTTGGATGAAGAAAATCTCTGATCGCATCGTCGATGGAAAAGCCAACCCAGAAGATGT
>JALZVA010000103.1 GCA_023301335.1 Akkermansiaceae bacterium | reverse complement strand
CGCAGACCGTTGTGTAACACCAAGGTTCCATCTGCTTTCTACTATCTCGCATGGCGTATTGCCCGTAATAATTAGAGAGTTCAGGTGTCCTTGCTTTCCATTCCACGAATGCTTTCCACTTTGGATTCTTAGAGTCTCCCACATTTTCAGAAAAATACACGCCTCCATATTTAAACCCCGATACTATATCCAGATCCCCGTCCGCATCCCAATCGACGAAGTGTGGGCTCCCGTAACCCCCTGCAGTGAGGTTCCCACCCTCTGTATTTTTTAAGATTTGAGGTTTATCAGAAAAATGGTTCACCCCCTTGGCCGCTGAACCCATGTGTGAGATAATCATTCCACATTCTTCACCGTACACGAGATCTAGAAATCCGTCATCATTGAGGTCCACAAAACTAGGTTTGGTGCTCACTGGCTCAGGAAGCCTGAAAATACTCCTCCCGCTGCCATCAAATTTTTCATTGAACAAATTACTTAGGTTTGGTGCTACGCCAGATAATGTTTCTACAGGAACTGAATCATGGTAGTTCATACCGTCTTTACCGCTCCCTTTAAACCAATGAACCGGTGCCCTTTTGATATCATGTTTTTGGCTTGTAGTGTAAGCTCCACTTACTACATCTAAAATCCCATCATTATCTAAATCCACAAACTGTGGAGACGTTCCGGTGCATCATGGCCCGACCCCAGGAACAAGTAGGGGTTCCTTGTTAACCATTATTTGTTTTGCAGGAGCGTATTTAGGAGACTCTAAAGTTCCTACATTTTTATAAAAAAGCATCCCTGCACCTCTATAATATCCAACTACCAAATCTACTCGTTTATCATCATCCAGATCAACCATGGTAGGGAACGTATATCCTCCAGGGATAGCGATAGGTTCACCATCTACTTCAATACGTAAAGGATCTTGAAATTGTGGTTTACCTTGAGCGAGCAGAGGCTGCGAGCAAACAAGAAGTGCTATAGAGCTATAAAGATAGTTCATCATCAAATAGGAATAGACACCCCAGAAATGCTGTCAATTTATTTCCCCAGATTGTCTCACTCTGTTATTCTCACTAGCGTTTCTAGGAACGAAGACACCGTTTTTTTAAAAAAGATACACACACAAGAAAGCCTCGTTTTTCCTTCCCCTTTTTGTCTATTTAGTGCATTTCAAAGGCAAGATTATGCACATCAATGACATTCTCAACCCTGAGCAACCTACGCTTTCCTTCGAGTTCTTCCCACCACGGAATGCAGCTGGTGCAGAATCGTTGTATCAAGCCATTGAGGAATTAATCCCTTATGCCCCCTCCTACGTTAGCGTTACCTATGGCGCTGGCGGAACCACACGTGACCTCACGCACGACCTCGTTGTTAGAATCAAAGAGCAGTCCAATATACCACCTATTCCTCACCTTACTTGTGTTGGGCATAGTGAAGAGGAAATTGACACCATCCTTCAGCGTTATGCAGATGCTGGTGTGGGTAATATTTTAGCATTAAGAGGAGACCCACCTCGTGATCAGCCAAACTACGATCGCTCAAAAGACGACTTCAAGTATGCTGCTGATCTGGTCCGTTTTATTAAAACGTTTAACGCATCAGGAAGACATCCAGACCCTCAAGGCTTTGGCATCGGCGTTGCTGGTTTTCCAGAGGGCCATCCGCTCACTCCAAATAGGATGCTAGAGATGGACTATATGAAGGAAAAAGTAGATGCGGGTGCAGACTACATCTGCACGCAGCTTTTCTTTGATAACCATGATTTTTACGACTACCGAGATAGATGCATTCAGAACGGTATTGAAATCCCTATCATTGCGGGAGTGATGCCAGTGACATCGACACAGGGGATGAGACGTATTTCTGAACTTGCCGAAGGCTCACGCTTTCCTGCACGTTTGATCAGCTCACTAGAGCGAGCCGGTGATGATAAAGACGCAGTTGAACGCGTTGGCATCCACTACGCCTCTCAGCAATGTGTCGATCTTCTCGATAATGGTGTGGCGGGCATTCATTTCTACACGCTTAATAAGAGTCAGGCTACGCGCGAGATTTATGCAAATCTTGGGCTTGTAAAAAAATAAGAGAGGACGCCTAGTCTTCATTTTTAGAGTTAGTCTTAACACGTCTCTAACATAAGAAATCTATCCTCATAAAAAACAAAAAAGCCGCTCTGTAAGAGAACGGCTTTAAAATTTTTAGAGTAACTCTAATTTACTCTTGATCGAACTACTCCTCCTCTTCGGATTCGTTTTCCTCATCCTCTACGAAGTTGTCATCGAGATCTTCTTCAGGTTCGATGTCATCTCCATCCTTGAAGAATTTGAACTCTCTCTGGTCTACTGGAAGTGGAGAAAGTGTCATGGCAACTGCGCGGCCTGCGAGCTTTGGCTGCTGGTCTAAGTTCGTGCAGCCTTTTACATCTTCAGCGACGCGATTAAGAACGACAAATCCTAAGTCTTTGTGTGCGTTCTCCCGTCCTCTAAACTGGAGCTGTACTCTTACTTTATTACCGGCACTGATAAATTTCTCAATATTGGTGCACTTTAGGTTGTAATCATGTTCCTCAGTACGCACACGGAATTTTACTTCCTTTACCTTGGTTGTTTGCTTTGGGCTCTTTTTCTTGAGCTTCGCTTGTTCATACTTATGCTTTCCGTAATCACAAATTTTACAAACTGGGGGATTCACTGTTGCAGCGATTTCCACTAAATCCAAACCTACCATTTTTGCCTTCGCAAGAGCCTCTTTTGCAGGCATGACTCCCAGCTGTTCGCCAGTTTCAAGCACTACTCTAACCTTAGGTGCTCTAATATACTCGTTTACACGTGTTAAGTCTCTTCTGCTGCGATTTGGTCTTTTCTTTTTAGCTATTGTTTTATCCTCCTGTAGGTTTTCGTTGCGCCGTTAAAATGCGGCTTGCTGCCGCACACTAGCAAAATTGCTGTGGTCGTCCACTTGATTTTATAAAGAAATATCGATTTATTCCGCTCCCGCTGGCTTTTCTGGTGTTAACACTCGATTCTCAATTTCAAATGTCACGTCTTCTACGAATTGGGCTAAGGTACGAGTCCCTAAATCCTCTAGATCTCGGTGTCTAACTGACACAGAGTTAGTTTCTGCTTCACGTCCTCCAATCACCAACATGTAAGGAACGCGGTCGAGACGCGCATTACGAATTTTTGCTCCCATCTTTTCAGATGCACGGTCAATCGTCACTCTCACTCCCCTATTTGCTAATGTAGCAGACGCTTCCTCAGCTTTATCTAGGAATTTATCAGAAAGCGGGATCACGCGCACTTGCTCAGGAGAAAGCCAGGTTGGAAATTTCCCCTCGAAATGTTCAATCAGAAGCCCAGTGAATCGCTCTAGCGAACCGAAGGGTGCGCGGTGAATCATCACTGGCACATGCTTGCTGTTATCTGAACCTGTATAAGAGAGATTAAACCTTAGAGGTAAATTGTAGTCCACCTGCACGGTGCCTAACTGCCAATCACGTCCAATCACGTCTTTCACTACGAAATCGATTTTTGGTCCGTAGAAGGCTGCCTCTCCAGGCTCTTCTGAGTACTCCACACCCAAGACCTTAACGGCATCACGTAAGGCTTGCTCAGCTTTATCCCAATTCTCTGGCTCTCCTGTGTATTTATCACTGTCCGGATCACGTAGAGAGAGGCGCACACGATAGTCGTGCATGCCTAATGTATTGAGCACTTTTTTTACTAGTTCTAAGCATTTTTGAACTTCCTCTGCTACCTGCTCAGGCATGCAAAATAGGTGTGCGTCATCTTGGGTAAAACCACGCACACGCGTCATTCCTCCCAGCTCCCCACTCTGTTCCCAACGGTACACTGTGCCAAATTCGGCAAGTCGAATAGGAAGATCTTTATAGGTTCTGTGTTCACTATCAAAAATCTTAATGTGGTGCGGACAGTTCATCGGCTTCAGCATGTAGCCATCAATCGTCCCGTCGCTCAGTCCATTGGTTAAATCAGAGCAGGTGGTCGTGTCGTCATTAAGCTTCTCCAATGCTCCACGATCTGGAATAGCAGCATACTGACTTTCCTGATAATATGGGAAATGTCCACTCGTGCGGTATAGATCCAACTTTCCGATGTGAGGTGTGAAGACTTGGCTGTACCCTTGCGCATCAAGGTTTTCGGTGATGAAGTCTTGTAGAGAGCGACGTACCAAAGCTCCCTTTGGTTTCCAGAGAATAAGACCCTGCCCAACCATCTCATCGATGTGGAACAGTCCAAGCTCTTTGCCTAACTTGCGGTGGTCACGCTTCTTTGCCTCTTCTAGTTTCTCTAAGTGATCTCCTAGTTCGGTCTTATTTTTAAAACAGGTTCCGTAAATTCGTTGTAGTGATTCCCGTGTGTTGTCTCCTTTGAAAAACGCACTGGCAACACTCATCACCTTGAAGGCTTTACAGTTTCCTGTGCGTCCAACGTGTGGGCCGGCACAGAGATCCATGAAGCCGTTGTTTTCAAACAACGAAATTTCCTCGCCTTCTGGGATGTCATTGAGCATCTCCACCTTATACTTAGATGGGAATCCTCTCTCCTCTAGTCCACCTATGCGACCTGATTCAATCAGGTCTAGCGCTTCTTCGCGTGTGACTACGGACTTGGTGAAAGAAGAGTTTTCTTTCACTACCTTTTTCATCTCCGCCTCTATTTTTTCAAAATCGTCTGGCGTGATGCTATGCTCTAAATCGATATCGTAATAAAACCCATTTTGCACTGGTGGCCCACCCGCAAGCTGGGCATCTGGCCAGATTCTAAGAATCGCGGTCGCTAACACATGCGCACATGAGTGACGAAGTCGCTCAATATCACTCATTTGATGACGCTCTTCCAGAGTTTTCCTATCGTTTGCTTCAGACATAACAATGCCTAAAAATCACCTAATGGTGGACTTTGCAATAGTGAAATGTGCCAAACTCTTAGCTTTCTAAAGCATTCTCTCTGCTTGGCTTTGGTTTTAATTACAAAAAATCGTGGAGGCTACCTACATAGGGTAACTCTCCACGATAGAAATACAGGTGAATACGGTTTAACGCATTTCCTTAC
>JALZVA010000102.1 GCA_023301335.1 Akkermansiaceae bacterium | reverse complement strand
AGTCCCTTATCTGTGCCGATAGCTACAGATATATCATGGTAGTGATTCTGAATGACGTCGGTTCCTTCGATGGCACCATTGACGGCAGGCACATCTTTTAGAGCTTGAACGGAAGCCTTGATAAAAAAGGACATGAATCCAAGTTTGGTTCCGTGCTTGGCAACGAAGTCTTCCTGCACCTCTTTACGCAGCTTCATGATCGCAGTCATATCCACCTCATTGAATGTGGTAAGGATCGCTGCGGTCTGCTGTGCATTCGTGAGGTGTGAGGCTATCTTCCTTCTGAGCATGGACATCTTCTTCCGTGTGGTGCGACCTTCTGTAACAGGGGCTGCATTGATCCCACGATCTGAAGAATCAGAAACGACGGAGAGGTCTGGCTTCACCTTCCCCGCAGGTGCGGCGGCCGGTGTAGAAATAGGAGTGGACTTTACCACTGCTGGTGTGGCCGTAGCGGCTGGTGCTGATACTGCGGCCGCTGGTGCTGGTGTAGCACTGCTTGGTGCGACGGCTGAACCTGAGCTAGCTCCCACGGTGATCTTAGCTATCACTGTGCCGATTCCAACTTCTTCTCCTTCTGGGGTGATGATTTCAATCACACCACCTTCTTCTGCTTCAAGCTCTGAAGATACCTTATCTGTTTCTAGAGTGACGAGAATGTCTCCCTTAGAGACAGCGTCTCCTGTTTTAAAATTCCAGTTTGCTACATTTGCCGAGGTGATAGACTCACCGGCTGCTGGGACGAGGACGTCAACGACCTGTCCACTAGCTGAGGAAGAAGCAACTACCTGTGGTGCGGCGGCTGGAGCCGGTGTGCTCTCTGCTGCTGGAGTGGCTGCGGGTGTAGCAGCACCTTCGGCGATCGTTGCAATAACGGTTCCGATGGCGACTTCTTCACCTTCTTGAACTGTTATACTAAGAGTGCCTGAGTCTTCTGCCTCAAGTTCGGTAGAGACTTTATCAGTCTCTAAGGTAACGAGAACATCGCCTTTATTGACGCTTGCTCCGTCTGCTACATGCCACTGGGCTACATTTGCGCTTGTGACGGATTCCCCTGCGTTTGGAATGATTACATCTGCCATTGGATTATTGATTTAAAAGTGAAAAATTAGACGTTAAAAGCTCCTTCTAAGAGTGTGTTTTGTTCGCGCTTATGCATCGCCTTAGAACCTGTCGCAGGAGAGGCGCTTGCCTTTCTGCCTGAGTAGCGGATACGTGTATCGAGTGTCTCTGAGAGAAGTGGAGCGACGAAGGTGTAAGCCCCCATATTCTTTGGCTCTTCCTGACACCAGACGAACTTCTTAGCATTGGTGAACTGACTGACGATAGCCTGCACCATTTCTCCGTGGAATGGGTAGAGCTGCTCGACTCGGATGACGGCGGTGTTCGTGATAGCCTTTTCTTTTCTGAAGACATCAAGATCGTAAAAGACCTTACCTGAACAAAATACCACGCGTTCTACCGCTTCTGGGTTATCGTGGTGCATGCTGTCTGGTAGAATCTCTTGGAAGCAAGATCCTTCAAGGAAGTCTTCTTTACTAGAGACGGCCTCGGCTCTTGAGAGGAGGCTCTTAGGAGTCATCACGATGAGTGGTTTACGGAACGCTCTCTTTTTCTGCCTACGTAAGGCGTGGAAGTATTGTGCTGGGGTAGAGAAATTCGCTACGACCATGTTATTTTCTGCACAGAGCTGAAGGAAACGTTCAAGTCTTGCTGAAGAGTGCTCAGGCCCCATGCCCTCATATCCGTGAGGAAGGAGCATGACGAGAGAACTTGGTGTCTGCCACTTCGATTCCGCTGAGGCAATGAACTGGTCAATAATCACCTGGGCACCATTGGAGAAATCTCCAAACTGTGCTTCCCACATCACCAGCATCGTGGTGCAGCCGAGTGAATACCCGTAGTCAAATCCGAGCACGGCGGCTTCGGATAAAAGAGAATTATACACACAGAACTTCGCCTGATCAGAGGCAAGGTTCTTAAGCGGGAAATATCTCTCACGTGTCTGAGAATCATAAAATACCGCATGACGATGGGAGAATGTGCCACGGCGACAATCTTGACCAGAAAGGCGCACAGCATTTCCTTCCATGAGGAGTGCTCCCCAAGCAAGTGATTCCGCAAATGCCCAATCGTAGCCTTCGCCCGTTTCTAGCGCTTCTTTCCTACGTGGAACGAAACGCTTTCCGAGTGTGTGGTGGAGATTAAACCCATCTGGGACATTGGTCAGCACAGAGCCGATATGCTTGAGCTTATCCTCTGTGATTCCTGTTGGAACAGGAGAGTGACTGTATTCTGGCTGCGCCTCAGCTGTGGAACCTGAGAAGACTGAACGGTCTCCTTTTTCCTCAAGCTCACGCATTTTTACATAGCCAGCTTCTAAGGTGTCGAGAATCTTGTTCTCTACCGAATCTGCTACATCTTGGCTAAGTAGGCCTTCCTTAACGACTTTCTCTTTATAAGAGACGCCGAAGGTCGGGCGTTTTGAAATTTTCCCGTAGATATGCGGCGCGGTGAATGCTGCCTGGTCAGTCTCGTTGTGTCCCTGACGGCGGTAGCAATACATATCTATAACGATGTCGCGACCCCACTTCTGGCGGTATTCTAAAGCAAATAACGCGGCCCAAACAAGCTCTAGCGGCTCTTCTCCGTTAACGTGTAAGATAGGTGCCTCGATCATCTTGGCCACATCTGTAGCATAGGCTGAAGAGCGAGCATCTTCAGGCATTGTGGTAAAACCAATCTGGTTATTAACAATCAGGTGAATGGTTCCACCTGTGCGGTAACCTTCAAGCAATGAAAGGTTCAGAACTTCTGCAACTGTGCCCTGTCCTGCAAACGCAGCATCTCCATGAATGAGAAGAGGAAGGATCACCTTGCGGTCAGTCTTTACCCCATCATCACCAAGGATACGCTGGCGTGCTCTCGCCTTTCCTTCTGTCACAGCATTTACCGCCTCAAGGTGTGAGGGGTTAGCCGCGAGTGAAAGGTGCACAGTCCCGTCTTCTAACTCACGATCTACTTTATAACCGAGGTGGTACTTCACATCTCCGTCACCTGCTACGATGTCTGGCACGTAGTTGGGAGTGAACTCATAGAGTAGTGTGGTGAGTGACTTTTTAAGAAAGTTTCTAAGCACGTTGAGGCGCCCACGGTGAGCCATCCCCATTTCGATCTCCGCTACGCCACTAGACGGGCATTTTTCTAAGATCGTATTTAGAAGCACCATCAAGCCTTCTCCACCTTCTAAGGAGAAACGTTTTTCCCCTAAGAACTTTTTACCTAAAAATTTCTCGAATAGTTCGGACTCTAAAATCCATTGAAGCATTTTCTCGGTCGAGGCGAACTTAGATTTTTCGTCATCAAAACGGTATTCGATGCGCTCACGAATCCAATTACGCAAT
>JALZVA010000101.1 GCA_023301335.1 Akkermansiaceae bacterium | reverse complement strand
TGCATCGTCGCATTCACGGCTTACACATCTTACCCTAAATCCCTTCATTTTGCCCCTTTCACAGAGTTAGCTGTAGTCACAAGTCCTGAAAACATTCTTCTGACAGAGCCTCGGACGCCGATCACTGAAGATGATAAGATTATCCTTAGTGATGTTCCTGAAGGTAGTCTCTGCCAGGTTCTCAACCATCATGCTACGTGGTCTTACGTCGAGCTTTCCTCTTCCATTAGAGGCTGGATCCGTTCAGAGTGCCTCACTAAGATCCAAGAGCTCGATCAAGATCCTCCTGAACCTGCCCCACTTTAAGAATATTTATTCCACTCACCACTCCATGTTGTGTGATTTCGGCACGGCTCGCCTCCACATCTGAGCTCAGTAGGAAGACAAGGACGGAGGTACCCGTAGCTGCTGCCATATTGACAAGTTTAGCTCTCTCTTCTGACCATTCAGAAAACACCATGATATAGCTACTTAAGTCAGCAGCCATTTCTAGAACTTGCTTCGTTAAATCTTCCCACTCAGGTGTAGTCTCCATTTGCGCACAAGCTAGAGCTTCCATCATTTCGTCCAAAGAACTTCCCCCATTCCCGGCAGTCAGTATTTTAGAATCCTTCTGGATCAGCACCAAATCTAACAAGCTTTCATCGTTGTCTACCGAACAGGCGAAAGAAGCAGCTACAGAAATAGCTTCCTCAAATGCTTCATGGCTAGTCGGATGCACAGCTGTATCTAGAACTAATCCATGTTTTGGGTAAAACACATCTTCATACTGCCGAACCACAGGCTTTCCTGTCTTCGCCCAACTTTTCCAGTCTAAATGCTTCAATGGGTCTCCTGGGCGATAGTCGCGTAAAGAAATGAACTCACTGCTCTGTCCTATTTGATTTGACTGCCCTTCTCCTCCGACTTGGTTATGAGTCTCTCCTTCTAGCTTCAGATTTCGAAGGCGATAGCGTTTAGGAAAAATAATAATACTATCTTCTGGCTGCTGAACTGTTTTACACCGCTGAAACAAAAATAACGGATCTGGGAGAAGTAATTTCATATTAGAAAGTGGCAGTATTCCTCTGATACGAGGCAGTACCTTTACCTTCAGTGTCATCGATTCTTTTCCTTCCAGACGGATAGGGTCAGAATCAATCGAGTAAAAACTCGTCTTATTCTCTGTGAGCCACATCCAACGATAAACTATAAAAAGTCTATCGAACGCATTTCTCTCTTCCTCACCAGGTTCGACACTATAGACAAATACATCTTCTGAGGGAACCTGCCTTGATGGTAACTCACGTAAATAGGCAGAGGAGATCGATCTTCTAGATTCGTTAGTAATCTCTATGCTATATACACACTCTTTCCCTATTACTCCCATTCGAGGGAGCTTTCGTTTAATAGAGAGATTACCTCTACGAAAAAATACGCTAAAAAAGGACATCACAAAAATTGCTATGATACAGGCAATAAAGCCAAACAAGGTATTTTCGTTTGATCCTAGGCGTAAGCTGATAGCAAAGATTAATACAATCGCTACAATATAGCCAAATGGGGTGATACGATTCCTCAGTAAAGAAGATACACCTTTATTAGATGCATAAATTTTATAGAGCAGTTTCCAGAACTGTCTTTTCCACAAAGGGATATTAGATTTTTTTTCTAACATCTATACTGGAGCTACCACTTCAGAAAGAATTTTCTCCACGAGTGATCTTCCTGTTACTCCCGCGAACTTGGCATCGTGATTCAGTACAATTCGGTGGCTGATCACATCCGCAGCAGCAGACTGCACGGTTTCAGGGATCACATAGTCACGTCCTTCAAATAAGCTTAAAGCCTGAGAGATACGCATGAGAGAGAGAGAGGCACGAGGACTGGCAGCAAGAAGAACTTCTTCTCTTTCTCTCGTCGCATTAGTCAGCGAGACAATGTATTTCTGCAATTCATCGGAAATTTTAACCTGCCTGACCTGCTCCCTCAATTCTACTAACTGCTGATGGCTGATTACAGGCTCTAGATCGCGGAGCGGGTGTCTATGTTTTTGAGCATTTAGGATCGCTACTTCTTTTTCCACAGAAACATACCCCAATGAAGTTTGGATAGCAAAGCGGTCCATCTGGGCTTCGGGAAGCGGATAGGTCCCTCTAAATTCTACTGGGTTCTGTGTGGCGATCACAAAGAAGATATCTCCTAGGTCATACTCTTTTCCCTCAACAGTTACTTGTCTCTCAGCCATCGCCTCTAGCAAGGCACTCTGTGTTCTAGGAGAGGCACGGTTAATCTCATCCGCTAGTAATAGATCGGTAAAGATAGGTCCTTTTTGAAAACGTATGGCGTGCGTTTCCGGGTCAATCACACTCACACCTACAATATCAGAAGGTAACAAATCTGGAGTGAACTGAACTCGACTGAACGAACTTCCTGATACCGATGCAGCTATCGCTTTAGCAAATGTTGTTTTCCCAGTTCCAGGGTTATCCTCTAAAAGGACATGTCCTCCTGATATAAGAGCTGCAAGTACTCTACGAACAGAAGCTTCTTGACCCTCCATGACCTTATTTACATTTGATTCAAAACGAATCGCTAATTCACTATAAGAGGTACTATCGGAAGTTTTCATTGGTATTAAGTGTATAAAAAATAGCAGTT
>JALZVA010000100.1 GCA_023301335.1 Akkermansiaceae bacterium | reverse complement strand
CAGGGTAAATCAATCGCCCCGTTAGAGACCACGGAAATGAGGTCGTTATACCTTCCTCCTCCGGCTACAGCACGCATTGAACGGCTCGTGTCAAAAATCTCAAACACAGTTCCAGTGTAGTAGGCTAGCCCGCGTACGATGGTGAGATCTAGCTGGAGAAAATCACCCATCCCGCGTGCCGTCAAATCTGCCTGGATGGCGTTAAAGGTCTCAGACGCATTATTCGGGTCAGCGATGAATGCGCGCACCTCAGATGCGGATAAGCCAAAGGCGGAAAGCTTCTCCTCTAACACCTCAGGTTTTTCACGCTCGATCTTATCAATGATCTGGAGAAAGCTCGCGACGTCTTCGATATTTTTCTCTTCGCAGAAGCTTATCCAGCTTTCGCGGTCAGAAGCTCGGATGATAAAATCTTTTTTAGTAAACCCTAGTTCTAGCATGGTATCGATCGACAGGGCAATCAGCTCGGCATCGGCTCCCGCAGAATCTACACCGATAATGTCAGCATTAAACTGAATGAACTCTCTTCCTCGACCTTTCTGTGGTGCTTCGTAACGGAAACAAGGCCCAATTTCGAACCACTTCATCGGTTTGGGGAAATCACGTTGCTGAGCACAGACGATTCTAGCAAGAGAGGCTGTTAACTCTGGGCGCAGTGTGATGTCTCGGCCACCTTGATCTTCGAAGCGAAATAGCTGAGTATTGAGCTCCTCGCCAGCTTTCTTCTTATACAGCTCTGTGGCCTCGACCATAGGAGCCTCGTATTCTACGAAGCCGTATTTACGTGCCACTGTGCGCCATGCCTGAAAGAGGTAATTACGGATCGCGCAATCCCGAGGAGCGAAGTCTCTAAAGCCTGGGAGTGATGGAAAGCGTTTGTCTGCCATGATGCGGCGAAGCATGGACAAGACAGGGGTAGATGCAAGTGGAAAACTATGCAGATAGAGGGGGAATAGGGCTTAGTTCGCAGGAGGGAGAACAATAGGAGTATCCCCCCGCCAAGCATGAAATTCACTAGAGAGGATGTTTTTCCCGTTTGATACAACCTGTCCCTCAGAATTGATCTGAAAGACTTTAAAGGAACCATCAGTGAAGACTGTCATGACACCTCTCCCTTCACCGTAGTCTTCTTGACGATAATGGCTTTCTCCCGGGCGGGTCGGCTCAATCAGAAGCGGGACAGGTGCATATTGGTCAATACGCTTGGGTCCATACACATAAGCCCAAGAGTTTTCGCCAGAGGAGAGCGTTTTTTCACCTCCTTTAACTTCGTCGGGAGTTTGTTTCGCGTAAATAGATCCAGCGATGTAAAACTTTTTTTCCTGCATCATAGGGAAGCTAATGAAAAATTGACGGATCATATCGTTCGCAGAGCTGTCTCCTGATTTAGGCTTGGGGATGTCTCCTTTACTGAGCTTGTGGGATGCGATGGCAGTTTTCACATCAATCATCTGTAGCTCTAGTCCGTGAGGCTTAGGGAGGACAAAGCTTCCGTCATCCGCTTGTCCAGCTTTCCTAGGCATAACATTAGCCACAGTGTCTCCTGCTTTCTCAGCGAATAGACCAAACATATAAGCGATGATAGCAAAGGTGCAGAGCACGCTCACTATACTGAAAACTCCTAGATATTTCATAGTCCTTCAGCATCTCAAAAATAAGGGCTATAGTTCAAGAATAATCCACGTTCTAAAAAAAATGACATCATAGGGTGAAAAGAGCACCTCAAGGATGATAAAAAAAATAAATATTTGTAATAGTAGAGCGTGACTTTTTAGTGTGATATCAAGTCGTGTCAGATATCATACAGCAATTAATGAATGTGTATAACCTACCATTTACAATCCCCTTTGGGTTTTTGTGCGTGTATTGGGTTCTTAGCATTATCGGTTTGTTTGATGTCGATCTTGGACTAGACGGAGATTTAGATATCGATGGCGATATAGGAGGATTGAGTGGTGGACTGAAAAGTTTACTGAATTTTGTCAATGCTACAGATGTTCCCATCATGCTGATCCTCACCTTTATCTCAGGTTTAGGACTCGTCGCAAATGTAGCGCTCAATACCTTCTTAAACCCAAATGGGACACCATGGATAGGTGTAGGCTTCATTGTTGCAAGCTTGGTGCTGGCAGCAGTAATTACACGCTATGTCACCAAACCCCTGAAGCCACTCTTCAACTTGATGAATCAAAATGATGAAGATAAAATTGCTATCATAGGACGCATTGGGGAAGTCAAGAGCCTCACACTAGATAGCAAATTCGGGCAGGTAGAAGTGCCACACGAAAATAATGCCCCAGCACTACTCAACTGTAGACTCCCTGATCATTATACCCCCTTAAAAAAAGGAGATAAAGTGCTAGTGACAGAAGAAGGGCCAGAGGGGAAATATTTCCTCGTAAGGCCAGCAGAGGAGTTAGCCACTAATCTGGAATCAAGCTCCTTTGATCCCAACTTTAAATTCTCAGAAGAATTAAATAAAACAAACGTAGAAACAAAAATAGAACAGCAAAATGAATAATATAGAACAACTAATGATAGCCACATTGGCAATATCAACTCCAGTGAAGATGGGGGTAGGGATAGCCATACTTTTAATCATCATTGTGGGCTTAGCCGTTTTTGTGGCACTCACCTTCTACCGTAAGATAGAAAAAGGAACCGCACTTATCAGAACCGGTGTGGGTGGAACTAAAGTTTACTTTAATGGTGGACCGGTAATTCCAATCCTTCACCGTTCCGACCTCATGGACATCTCCCTCAAACGTGTGGAGATCGACAGAACTGGAAAAAATGGTCTGATCTGTAAGGATAACATGCGTGCAGACATCAAGGTAGCCTTCTTCGTTAGAGTGAATAATGAAGATCCAGATGTCCTTCAGGTAGCTGGAGCGATCGGTTGTGAGCGCGCTTCCTCGGAGCATGAAATCCGCCAATTATTTGATGCCAAATTCTCAGAAGCATTGAAGACCGTGGGTAAGCAGTTTGACTTCATTGAATTGTATGAAAAGCGTGACCAATTTCGTGATGAAATCCTGAAAGTTATCGGTACCGATCTAAACGGATTCGTGCTAGATGATGCGGCGATTGATTTCTTAGAGCAGACACCTCTAGATATGTTAGATCCAGATAATATCCTTGATGCGGAAGGTATTAAGAAAATTATAGACCTTACAGCAGATCAGGCAAAACTTTCTAACAATATTCAGCGTGATAAGGAAAAAGTGATCAAGCAGCAAGACGTGGAAGCACGTGAAGCAATCTTGGAACTCGAGCGTCAGCTTTCTGAAACAGAAGCAAAGCAGCAGCGTGAAGTGAAAATTGTGCAGCTGCGTGAGCAAGCTGAAACCGATAAAGTCCGTGAAGAAGAAAATCAAAAATCTGAACGTGCAAGAATATCCGCAGAGGAAGAAATCCTAGTAGCGGAAGAGAATAAGCAACGCCAGGTGATCGTCGCCCTTAGAAACAAGGAGAAGACAGACGGGATCGAGCAAGAGCGTGTGGAACGTGATCGCGAACTCGAACAGATCGAGCGTGAGCGTGTCACTGCCCTGAAATCTATCGAGAAAGAAAAAGCTGTTGAAATAGAGAAGAAGAACATCCAAGAAGTTATCAAGGATCGTGTAGCTCTAGAAAAAACAGTAGTGATCGAACAAGAGAAAATCAAAGACACCGAAGCCTTCGCTGGTGCCGAGAGACATAAGCAGGTGACCGTGACAACTGCGGAAGCTGACGCAGCAGAGCAGCTCATCCGTCAGGTCAAAGAGGCAGAAGCTCAGAAAGAAGCAGCTCAGCTGAAGGCTGAAGAGGATGCATTCAATGTGCAGAAGTCTGCGGAAGCGAGTAAGATCGCGAGCGAGAAAAAAGCAGAAGAGAGAATCATCCTTGCGGAAGCAACACTCATTGCATCTGAGAAAGAAGCAGAAGCGAAGAAGCTTATGGCGGTAGCTGTAGCTAAAGAAACGGCTGCTGAAGGACTCGGAGATGTGGAAGTGAAACTTGCTGACGCAGAAGCCACCAAGAGCCAGGGAGCTGCAGAGGCGGAAGTCAATGCACTCAAGTTCGAGGCAGAAGCAAAGGGAATCGAGCAGAAAGCTGCTGCGATGAAACTCTTCGAAGAAGCTGGTCAAGGCCACGAAGAGTTCAAACTCACTCTTGAGAAGGAGAAAGAGGTGGAACTTGCTGGTATCGATGTGCAGCGTCAAGTTGCCGAACAACAAGCAGTGGTTATTGGTGAAGCGCTTAAGCAAGCTAATATCGACATCGTTGGCGGAGAGACTGAGTTCTTCGATCGCATCACGAATGCAATTACCAAAGGTAAGGCTGCAGATAGAATGATCGGAAATTCCAAGGTCCTGACGGACGTGAAGGAAACCTTCTTCAATGGAGATCCAGACTACTTCAAAGGGAAGATGCGCGAGTGGGTTGATCAGTTCGCAATCAGTTCCGATGATGTTAAGAACCTCACTGTATCAGCTCTGTTAGGGAAGATGATTCCGAAGGCAGATGGTGAGACTAGAGGCCAGCTTAATAACCTCCTCGGAGCAGCGGAGCGTTTCGGATTCAGTGATAAGTTTGCCAAAGACTTTCTCTAACATAAGTTGAACTGTAACTTGAGCTACAGAGAATTCCCTCGGTAGCTCAAGAGCACAGTAGAAAAAGTAGAGGGAAACCATTGCGTAAATAAATTGAAACTTTGTTTGCACACCAGACGTAGCATTCCAGATTTTTTTTAAAGAAAAAAACGGGATCGCTCACAGCCTCTTAGGAGGTAAAGAGAACGTGCAGTTCATATCTATGATCTGTAAACGGTGTGCCTCAAGGTTGATCTATGAGGAATAAATGTCAGAAGAAAATCAACAACTAGAAGGTGGTGCGTATGAAATCATCAGAGCCCGCCTAGATAAACAAGCAATCGAACTGAGGCAGAGACTGGAGTCTCTGAACACAGAGCGAAAGGACATTTTCGGGGCCGTGGAAGCGAGCCTTATCTCCACCGAGCGTGTCACTACTGAGCACAACTGCGTGCCGCGTGACTTGATAGCCATCGGGGGGAATAAGTTCATCTTTGGGTATAATATCCAGTTTGGCCTCAAGGCTACGACGGATATTAAGGACGTATTTGGAGCATACCAGTATGACCCGGAGAAACACACCTTTGAGAAATTAGACGTGACAGAAGTGTTAGCGTCACGTGATTTCCTTGAGGATTTTTCTTATATGTATAAGTACTATAAGGAAGCTGTCTTTGTAAAAATGATGATGATCGGCCCGAGCCTCTACATGGCAGTGCGGACTGGGAAATCATACACGGACATCAAGACCTTTAAGTGGCTAATCAAAGATGACGGGGAGCTTGAGTATGTAGGGAATCGTTTTGACCACGAGTATGTTTACCCTAACCAGCATGAGTTTTCTTGGAAGCGGTGTAACCGTGACATGCACCGAGGAGGAGAGCACCCACATATTTCGATTGAGGACAGGGTCTTTGTAGAGACTGTCGGGGGAGACCTCACCATCAAGATCGAGGATAATACAGAAGACGGGCAGGGGATCTACCGTGAAGAGGTTGAGGATAAGGATCAGAACCTTGATGACTCAGAAGTTTACTACGCATCCGTAGGGCCTCTGATTATGATGAAGATCCGACCTTACCGTGAAGAAAATTTTCGTTATTTTGTATATAATGAAAAAAATCACTCGGTGAACCGGATTGATAGCATTGGGAACTCATGTGTGCTTCTCCCAGAGGATCACGGGATTATCTTTGCGAATGGCTACTACCTGCTCAGTGGAGAACTGAAGATTTTTGAACATGGCCTACTAGACATGCGCTTTGAGCGTCGAGTATCCTCGGCGAATGGAGAAGATACCCTGTATGCCTTCTATAACAGAACCTCAGGGGACTACGTTCTCCTTTCTTATAATCTAATAGAACAGACCGTGGAGACACCTGTGGTCTGTAATGGCTACTCGATTTTTGATAACGGAGAATTATTGTATTTTAAAACAGAGGACTCTGCACAAAAACACCATACCATCCAAATTTGGCAAACGCCGATTCTGAGTGAGGACGCGATCGCAGCACAGCAAAAAAACGATACTTCCTACCTGTATAAAATTGGTAATGCGGACATCGTTACCGTCATGGCAGATTGCCGTGAACTTCTAACCTTGTTAGGAAAAGATGACACCTATGGCGGACTATATATCGACTTGATGAAGAAGTCTTCGGACATTCTCGATGGCTGCTTCTGGATCAAGCGTGAAGAGACAAAAAACCTTGGAGAGCCGCTTGAGCTTGTAAACACCGCTGCACAGTCAGCTATCGATGAGTTCGATAAGGTGAAGCGACTACGCCAAGCATCGAAGGATAGGCTGGCTGAGATTACACAACAGGCAGAGCGCATTTTACGTGACTCGGAGCATAGCCCACCTGATGACATCATGGGCTTTGTGAAGCAGCTCGCAGGCATGCGGAATATACGCGGGGAAGTGATCGGGCTGAGAGAGCTACGCTACATGGATGTGGAAGCTGTTGAAGGTTTGGAAGAGCGCATCGTTTCTGCTACAGAATCCGTATCTAACAAAACAGTTGCCTTCCTCCTTTTACCTGAAGCACTAGACCCATACCGTAAAAAGGTAGATGAGCAAAAAGCGGAACTTGGTAGCAAGACTAAGGTCACTGAGATTAATGAACTGGACGAACTGCTAGATACCTCTGGAGAGGAGCTAGAAATGCTCATAGATATTGTGTCGAACCTCAAAATCGAGGACTCCACACAGACCACGGCAATCATTGATAGTATTTCCTCGATTTATTCCACGCTTAATGGAGTAAAAACCGAGCTGAAGAATAAGCGCAGAGACCTGGCGAAGAGCGAGGGCACAGCACAGTTTGGTTCACAGATGAAGCTACTCAGTCAGGCAGTTGTCAACTACCTGGACCTCTGTGACACCACCGAAAAGGCGGAGGGATACCTCACCAAAGTAATGGTGCAGATAGAGGAGCTTGAGGGGAAATTTTCTGAGTTCGATGAATATGTAGAAGAGCTCACTGCGAAGCGGGAAGAAGTGTATAACGCTTTTGAGTCGAGAAAACAGCAGTTATTAGAAAAACGGAACAAGCGCTCTAACACGTTAATAAAAGCAGCTGAGCGTATCCTGTCAGGGATTAAAAATCGCGTTGCCAACTTTGAAGAGATCAATGAAGTGAATGGCTATTTTGCTGGCGATCTGATGATTGAGAAGGTGCGTGATGTGATCGATGAACTCAAAGAATTAGGTGACTCGGTAAAATCGGATGATATCCAAACCCGCTTAAAGACCACACGTGAAGATGCAGTAAGAGCCTTAAAGGATAA